>CAIWPS010000303.1 GCA_903914615.1 uncultured beta proteobacterium
CACCCGCGCCCGGCCCGCCCGCTGCTGGCGCTGCCGACAGCGCCGGGGCTGGGCGTGGACTGGGAAGGCCGGCCCGCATGACCCCCGCGACAGCCACGACGCTGGGCGCTGCGCTGGCCAGGGCGGCGCGGACCGCGGGCGCGGCGCCGGCGCTCGTGGGCGACCACGGCACGCTGGGCTGGGGCGACGTCGCACGGCGCGTCGACGCCATCGCCGGGACCTTGCGCGCGTTCGCGGGCGAGGCAGACGCGACGGGCGTGCCCGCACCGCACGCGGTCACCCTGCGGCCGGAACTGCCCGACCTGCTGGTGCTGCTGGCCCATGCCGTGGCCGGCATCCCGCTGCTGCCGCTGCACCCGGCCTTGCCCGAGGCCGACGCGGCGCGCCTGGCCGCCAGCGCCGGGGCGCGCCGGATCAGCGTCGCGCAGTGCCTGGCCGGCGAGACCGCCGACCCATCGGGTCCGGCCCGCGTGACTGCCGAGTCCGACCTCTTCCTCGTGCCCACCTCGGGTTCATCAGGTGCGCCCAAGGTCGCCCGCCTGAGCCACCGCGCGCTGCTGGCCGCGGCCGCGGCCCTGAACGAACGCCTGCCTTTCGGCGCCGACGACCGCTGGATCCTGACGCTGCCGCTGTCGCATGTCGGCGGCCTGTCGGTGGTCACGCGCTGCGTGCTGGCGCAGCGGCCCATCGTGCTGGTGCCGAAGTTCAGCGAGGACGCCGTCTGGCAGGCGATGAAGCGCGACGGCGGCACCCGGCTGTCGGCCGTGCCGGCCATCGCCGACCGCCTGCTGCAGGCCGACCGCCACGGCCTGCTGGGCCGGCTGGGCCTGGTGATGCTGGGCGGCCAGGCCGCGCCGCTGGCGCTGCGCCGTGCGCTCGCCGAGGCCGGCACGCCGGCGGTGGCCAGCTACGGCCTCACCGAAAGCTGCGCCGCCGCGGCCTGCGAGCGGCCGTCCGAGGCCGGCCGGCTGCTGCCGGGCAGCGGCAGCGCACTGCGTGGCGTGGCCATCGCCATCGTCGATGAAACGGGCCAGCCGCAACCCACCGGCGCGCCCGGGCGCATCCTGCTCGCCGGCCCGGCGCTGCTCTCGGGCTACGCCGGCCGCGCCGACCTGCAGCCGCTCGATGCGAATGGGCGCCTTGACACCGGCGACCTGGGCTGGCTCGACGAGGCCGGCCGGCTGCACGTGCAGGGGCGGCGCAACGAGCTCATCGTCACCGGCGGCGAGAAGGTGGTGCCGGGCGTCGTCGAGGCCGCGCTGCGCGAACACCCGGGCGTGCGCGACGCGGTGGTCTTCGGCCTGCCCGACGAGCGCTGGGGCGCCATCGTCTGCGCCGCCGTCGAAGGCGCCGACATGCTGCAGGCCGACCCGACGCTGCCGGCCCTGCTGGCCACCCTGCTGCCGCCCTGGGCGCGGCCGCGCCGTATCGCAGTGCTGCCGGCCTTGCCCCGCCTGGCCACGGGCAAGGTCGACCGGCGCAGCACGCCGGCGCTGGCCGGGCCACGGCTGCAGGTTCTGGCTGCACCCGGTACGCAAGACGTATGAAGCGGCGGCATGGCGCGGGCAGCGGAGCATTGCGGGTGTCGGTCGGGTCGGCCATGATGCGGTCCGCGATCGAAACCCAGGAGGATCCGCATGAAGAAAATCACCCTGTGCTGCGCCGTGCTGGCAGCTCTGCTCGGCGGCTGTGCCAGCTACCCGCAGCCCGACTACCTGCGCAATGCAGCGTCACCGCAGATCGTCGTCGACCCCGCGGCCGGCCCCAAGGCCTTCACGGTCAGCCCGGCGACACTGATTTTCCTGGCCGGGCAGGGCCCCGTCGACATCGTCTGGCGCCTGCCCGAGGCGGCCGCCAAGAGCGGGCTGCGGTTCGCCGAGCGCAACGGCATCTTCATCAATGGCGAGATCATCAGCACGGTGCGCACGGTGCCGCTGAAGGGCGGGGACAGCGCGCGCGAAGGCCCTGGCCGCATCGTGCTCGACGGCAAGCAGACCGAGATTGTCGACTGCAAGCGAGGCAAGGACGGACTGGAGTACAGCTGCTTCAACAAGCACTCGCGCCCGGGGTTCTTCAAGTACACGATCACGCTGACCGACGGCGTCAACGAGTACGTCCTCGACCCGGAAATCGCCAACTGGTGAGCTTCAGATTTCGGGCGCCGCTGCATGCGCCAGCCATTGCCGCAGCGCCGTCGGCTCGATAAGCGCGGACTGGCTGCGCCCGGCAGCGGCAACGGCCCCGAACTCTTCAGCTCCCAGCGCCTCGGCAACGGCCGCCATCTGCGCCTTGAGAAAGGTCTCGTCGGCCGTGTCGCGACTCAATGCTGCGGCTTCCAGCTGGGCTTGGGCGGCCCCATGGAACAGCGCTGCATCGCGCCAGCGGCCTAGCGCGGCTGCATAGCCGGCGCAGGCGACCACGGCGCTGTGATGCATGTGCAGCGAGCCCGTCTGCTCGGCCAATTCGGTGACCTCGACCAGCAGGGGCCGCGCACGTTCTGCCCGCGCAAGACGGCTGGGCTCGCCACTGGCGATCAGCACCATCGCCAGGTTCACGAGACCGATGCCTGCGGATTCCAGATCGCCGATGGCTCGTGCGGTCTCGATGATGCTCACGCAGAGCGGTTCCGCCAGATCGAGCCGCCCTTGCATCCGGTGCAGCATCGCCAGCGCGTTCAGTGCCGCGGCCACTTCGCGCAGGTTGCCCTGTTCGCGCGCCAGCACCAAGGCTTCGTCGAGATAGCGGCTGGCGGCCACAAAATCCCCCTGCGCGCGGCTGCTCGTGCCCAGCGGCTGCAGCACCCGCGCCACCACGGCCGCGTTGTCGGTCTCGCGGGCGATCGCCAGGCATTCCAGCAGGAACGCGTCGGCGGCGGCATGGCGCCCCATGAAGTTGCTGAGCTGCCCGGCCGCGAAGAGGGCCATGCAGCGCGCCTCGTCGCGGCGCTGCAGGCTGGGCCGCGCCAGCACCTCCTGGGCCAGTCGCAAACCGACCGTCAGCGTACCGCGACTGATCCAGTAGGGTCGCAGGGCGTGCACCAGTCGCAGACCGAGCATCTCGGTCGCCGGCGCACGACCACTCCAGGCATGCGCCAGCAGCAGGTTTTCGCGCTCCTGGTCCAGCCGCGCCAGCCAGAGGCCCTGATCGGGGCCGGTCAGCGCGGGGCGCGCCGTCTCGGCAAGGGCGAGATAGAACCCGAGCTGGCCGGTGCGAACGGCATCGCATTCGCCGGCCTCGTCGAGCCTTTCCTGGGCATAGTGGCGCACGGTCTCGAGCATGCGGTAGCGGCTGCCACCCGGGTCCATCAGGACGAGCGACTTCTCAACGAGCCGGGCCAGGAGATCCAGCACATCGGCGGCCTGCAGGCCGCCGCCGGCGCACACGCCCTCGGCCGCCTCCAGCGTCCACCCACCCGCGAAGACGGCCAGGCGCCTGAACAGCCGCCGCTCGGCCTCGGGCAGCATGTCGTAGCTCCAGTCGATCAGCGCGCGCAGGGTGCGCTGCCGCGGCAACACCGTCTGGTCGCTGCTGACCAGCAGCCTGAAGCGGTCGTGCAGCCGCTCGGCGATGGCCTGCACCGACAGCGCCCGCGTGCGTGCCGCGGCAAGCTCGATGGCCAGCGGGATGCCGTCCAGGCGCAGGCAGATGTCGGCCACCGCGGCGGCGTTGTCGGCGGAGAGCGCAAAGCCGGGGTGGATGGCGGCGGCGCGGTCGACGAAGAGGCGCACCGCCTCGTGCCGCAGCAGCGCTTCGGTCGTCAGCCCCGGCGCCGCGGTGGGGGCCGAAAGCGTGGGCACGGCGTAGCAGACCTCGCCGGCCAGCTGCAGCGCGTCGCGGCTGGACGTCAGAACTTTCAGCCCCGGGCCGGCCTGCAGCAGCTGCTTGGCCAGCGCGGCGCAGGCGGCCACGAGGTGCTCGCAGTTGTCCAGGATCAGCAGCAGCTCGCGGTCGCGAACATGGGCGCGCAGCGTCTCCATCACGTCCTGCCCGGCCTGCTCCTTCAGACCCAGCACGGCGGCCACAGCCTGCGGCAGCAGCCGCGCGTCGGACAGCGGCGCCAGCTCGACCAGCCAGACGCCGTCGGGGTGCTGGTCCAGCACCTCGGCGGCCAGCTGCAGCGACAACCGCGACTTGCCGATGCCGCCCATGCCCAGCAACGTGAGCAGTCGGCTCCTGGCCAGCAGGGCCTTGGCCTGGGCGAGTTCGCGCTCGCGGCCGACGAAGCTGTTCAGCGGCTGCGCCAGGTTGTGCGGCGTTGCTTCCAGCTCGCGCAGCGGCGGGAACTGCGCGCGCAACTGCGGGTGCTGCAGCTGCACTACCGTCTCCGCGCTGGCCAGGCCGCGCAGTCGCACGCGGCCGAGGCCGCGCAGCGTGGCCCCGGCTGGCAGGCGGCCCGCCACGCGCTCGGCCACCGCCTGCGACAGCAGGGTCTGCCCGCCATGCGCCGCGCTCATGATGCGTGCGGCGCGGTTCACCGCGGGGCCGAAGTAGTCGCCGTCGCGACGCTCGGGCTGGCCCGCGTGCAAGCCGGCGCGCACACGCAGCGGCAGGCCTGCGGTGGCGGCGGGGTCGGCCAGCGCCAGCTGCAGCTGCAGCGCCGCGGCCACCGCGGCGGCGGCGTCCTCGAACACGGCATGGATGCCGTCGCCGGTGGACTTGACGACGCGCCCGCCCTGCTCGCGCACCGCGGCCTGTGCCAGCGCGTCGTGCGCCGCCAGGGCCTGCTGCATGCGCGCCGGCTCGCCCTCCCACAGGCCGGTGCTGCCTTCGATGTCGGTGAAGAGGAAGGTCAGCATGGTCCGGTGCAGGCCCTTGCGCTCAGGCGCCTTCGAAGCGGCCCAGCCGCACCGCCGTGCCGCCCGGCTTGAGGTTGCGCGTGCCCGGCATCACCAGCACCGTGTCGTCGCACGGGGCGGTCCACACCTGCGCGCCGTCCTGCGCGATGGGCGTGCCGGCGCGCGGCACGACACCGAAGCCCACCGGGGGCACCAGGAAGCGGAAATCCGCGGACTGCGCCACCACCGCCTGCGTCACCCGCACCAGGCGCTGCTGCGGCGGCAGCGGCAGCCTCGCATGCAGCTGCACCCAGGCTGCATCGGCCACACCGGTCAAGCCGAGGAAGCGCACCAGGCAGTCGATGGCCACCTCGGCCGCTGCACGTTCCCAGTGCTGCCCGCACTCGATCAGCAGCGCCCGCTGCGGCGCCGCCGGGTCGCCATAGCCGCCGCGGTCGATCATGCGCAGCCCGGCGGGGTGGCCGGTGTCGATCAGCAGGTCGGCGGGCATGCCCAGCTGGCGCGCGTAGGCGGCGTTCTTGTCCACCTTGCCGCAGACCATCAAGGGCCGACAGGGTTCGCTCATCGAATGGATGTCCAGCAGCAGCTCGGCGGCATCGACGAAGGGCCGCAACTGTCGCGCGCGGCGCAGCTCCAGCGTGTCGCGCGGGCCGTCGAGGTCGGCATCGGCCCAGACGCGGTTGTAGTCCTCGTCGATGCAGCGCGACGGGAAGGGGTCGGCCGGGTCGAAGCGGGCGTAGGCGGCCACGTTGGCGAAGGCCAGCGTGAGGCGGCCCCGCTGCGGCCGGAAGCCCAGGGCCAGCAGCCAGTCCAGTGCGATGGCACCGCAGATCTCGTTGCCATGGGTCAGCGCCTGCACCATCACGTTCGGGCCCGGCACGCCGCTGTCGAAGACGTGGACCCAGTCGGTGCCGCTGCCGCCCTCCTTCCAGCGCGCGATGTCGGGGGCTTGCAGTTCGACGGCAGGGGTCTCAGGCATGGGGTCTCTCGGGCAGCGGGTGGGCGGGCGCCCAGCTTGGTGCAACCGCCGCGTGCCCGGGGCCACGTCGGCGGGCACGCGGCTTGCACGCGTCTTGGGCGTGGGCGCGCAGAGGAAGCGTCGGCTCCATGCGTGCAAGTATCGCGCCCTGCGTCGGGGGCGACCCGAATGGCCGCTGCGGGTCGAGCCGATAGCATCGGGCCGGGCTGGCCGCGGCGGCCGGCCGATCGACGACGAAACCAGGCGACGCACCATGGCGTCGCCAGAAGCGGGAAAGACCATGCAGGAACGTGATTGGCGCCAGCTCATCGAGCAGGTTCGCGAAGGCAGTCTGCCGCGACGCAGCTTCATGCAGCACATGGTGGGGCTGGGCCTGAGCGGGCCGATGGCGGGCATGCTGCTGCTGGACGCCGGCGTCGCCCAGGCCCAGGGCGGGCCCGCCTACAAGCCCACCAAGCGCGGCGGCGGCGGCGCGCTGAAGACGCTGTTCTGGCAGGGCCCGACGCTGCTGAACCCGCATTTCGCCACCGGCACCAAGGACCAGGAAGGCTGCCGCGTCTTCTACGAACCGCTGGCCGGCTGGGACTCCGAGGGCAACCTCATCCCCATCCTGGCCGCCGAGGTGCCCAGCCGCGAGGCCGGCACCGTCGCCGCCGACGGCCGCTGGGTGATCTGGAAGCTCAAGAAGGGCGTCACCTGGCACGACGGCACCCCCTTCACCGCTGACGACTGCGTCTTCAACTGGCAATACGTGCTCGACCCCGCCACCGCCGCCGTCACCGTGGGCGCCTACAAGGACACCAAGGTCGAGAAGATCGACGCCCTGAGCTTCAAGGTCACCTTTCCCAAGCCCACGCCCTACTGGGCGCAGCCCTTCACCGGGCTGACGGGGATGATGATCCCGAAGCACCTGTTCGCGCCCTACATCGGCGCCAAGTCGCGCGAGGCGCCGGCCAACCTCAAGCCGGTGGGCACCGGCCCCTACAAGTTCGTCGACTTCAAGCCGGGCGACCTGCTGCGCGGCGAGATCAACGCGAACTACCACATGCCCAACCGGCCCCACTTCGACACCTTCGAGATGAAGGGCGGCGGCGACGCCTCGTCGGCGGCGCGCGCGGTGCTGCAGACGGGCGAGTTCGACTACGCCTGGAACCTGCAGGTCGAGGACGAGGTGCTCAAGCGCTTCGAGGCCGGCGGCAAGGGCCGCGCGGTCATCGTGCCCGGCGGCGACATCGAGTTCATCCAGCTCAACTATTCCGACAGCACGACCGAGGTCGACGGCGAGCGCGCCAACCCGAAGACGCGCCACCCGCTGTGGTCCGACCCGGCGGTGCGCAAGGCCATGAACCTGCTGGTCGACCGCCAGAGCATCCAGGAATTCATCTACGGCCGCGCCGGCGTGGCCACGCCCAACTTCCTCAACAACCCGCCGCGCTACCGCAGCCCCAACCTGAAGTTCGAGTTCAGCATCGAGAAGGCCAACGCGCTGCTCGACGGCGCGGGCTGGAAGCGCGGCGCCGACGGCATCCGCGAGAAGGACGGCAGGAAGCTCAAGGTGCTGTTCCAGACCAGCATCAATGCGCCGCGCCAGAAGGCCCAGGCCATCATTAAGCAGGCCTGCACCAAGGCCGGCATCGACGTCGAACTGAAGTCGGTCACGGCCAGCGTCTTCTTCTCGTCGGACGTGGCCAACCCCGACACCTACCCGAAGTTCTACGCCGACATGCAGATGTACACCACGACGCAGACCGAGCCCGACCCGGAGCGCTTCATGGACCAGTACATCTCGTCCGAGCTGGCGTCCAAGGCCAACAAGTGGGCCGGCCGCAACTGCAGCCGCTGGCGCAGCGAGGAGTACGACAGGGTCTACGCGCAGGTGCAGGTCGAGATGGACCCCGCCAAGCGCACAGCGATGATCATCAAGCTCAACGACCTCGTCTCCAGCGACGGCTACATCATCCCCATCGTCAACCGGCCGCGCGTCTCGGGCGTGGCGACCAAGCTGGTGGCGCCGCTGTCGGGCTGGGACAACATCGTCTGGGCGCTGCACAGCTGGTACCGCGAGACCTGATGAAAGAAGCCGAACTGCGCCGTGCCGTCGAAGCGGTGCGTGAGGGGCGGCTGCCGCGGCGCCGCTTCATCGAAAGCCTGGCGGCGCTGGGCGTCACCGCGCCGATGGCCGGCCTGCTGCTGCTGGACGCCGGCGTGGCGCAGGCCCAGCCGGCACCCGCGCCGGGCAAGCGCGGCGGCGGCGGGCCGCTCAGGCTGCTGTTCTGGCAGGGTCCGACGCTGCTGAACCCGCATTTCGCCACCGGAACCAAGGACGAGGAAGGCACCGCCGTCTTCTTCGAGCCGCTGGCGCGCTGGGACCCCGAGGGCAACCTGGTGCCGGTGCTGGCCGCCGAGCTGCCCAGCCGCGACAACGGCGGCCTGTCTGCCGACGGCAAGTCGGTGACGTGGAAGCTCAAGCGCGGCGTCACCTGGCACGACGGCACGCCCTTCACCGCCGACGACGTCGTCTTCAACTGGCAGTACGCCAGCGACACCGCCACCGCAGCCGTCACCGCCGGCCGCTACCTGGGGATGAAGGTGGAGAAGATCGACGCCGCCACCGTGCGCGTCGTCTTCGACAAGCCCGCGCCCTTCTGGCCCGGCAGCTACAGCAGCGTGCGGCTGATCCCCAAGCACCTGCATGCGGCCTACGGCGGCGCGAAGTCGCGCGACGCGCCGGCCAACCTCAAGCCGGTGGGCACCGGGCCCTACAAGTTCGTCGAGTTCAAGCCCGGCGACCTGCTCCGCGCCGAGCTGTACGCCGGCTACCACCAGCCCGGCAAGCCCTACTTCGACAGCCTGGAACTCAAGGGCGGCGGCGATGCACCCTCGGCGGCGCGCGCGGTGCTGCAGACGGGCGAGTACGACTACGCCTGGAACCTGCAGGTCGAGGACGAGATCCTCAAGCGCCTGGAAAATGGCGGCAAGGGCCGCGTCGCCTTCGTCGAAGGCGGCGCCATCGAGGCCATCCTGCTCAACCACGCCGACCCGGCGGCCGAGGTCGACGGCGAACGCGCCAGCCCGAAGTCGCAGCACCCGCTGTTCAGCGACCCCGCGGTGCGCCAGGCCGTCGGCCTGCTGGTCGACCGCGCCGGCGTGCAGCAGTTCATCTACGGCCGCGCCGGCGTGCCCACCACCAACTACCTCAACAACCCGCAGCGCTACCGCAGCAGGAACACGCGCGGCGAATTCAGCATCGACAAGGCCAGTGCAGTGCTGGAGGCGGCGGGCTGGAAGCGCGGCGCGAACGGCATCCGCGAGAAGAACGGCAGGAAGCTCACCCTGCTGTTCCAGACCTCGACCAACGCGCCACGGCAGAAGACCCAGGCCATCTTCAAGCAGGCCGCGGGCAAGGCCGGCATCGAGGTCGAGCTGAAGGCCGTCGTGGGCAGCGTCTTCTTCTCGTCCGACGTCGGCAACCCCGACACCTACGGCAAGTTCTGGGCTGACATCGAGATGTACACGCGCAGCCAGGGCCTGCCCGACCCCGAGCGGCTGATGCAGGCCTTCTGCTCGTGGGAGATCTCGTCCAAGGCCAACAAGTGGCTGCGCGTGAACCTGAACCGCTGGCGCAGCGACGACTACGACCAGGCCTACCGCGCGGCCGAGGTCGAGCTCGACCCGGTCAAGCGCACGGCGCTGTTCATCCGCATGAACGACCTCGTCTGCAACGACGGCTACGTCATCCCGCTGGTCTACCGGCCCGACGTCGCGGGCCTGGCGAACAAGCTCGTGGCGCCGCTGTCGGGCTGGGACAACCACCTGGGCTCGCTGGCCGACTGGACACGGCGCGCCTGATGGACGAGGCGCAGCTGCGCACCTGGGTCGAGGCCGTGCGCGCGGGCACGCTGCCGCGGCGCGGCTTCATCGCGCGCCTGGCCGCGCTGGGTGTCAGCGCGCCGCTGGCCGGGCTGATGCTGATCGACGCCGGCATCGCGCAGACGGCGGGCACGGCGCCGGCCTACAAGCCCACGCAGCGCGGCGGCGGCGGCACCCTGCGCATGCTGTGGTGGCAGGGCCCGACGCTGCTGAACCCGCATTTCGCCACCGCCGACAAGGACCAGGACGGCTCGCGCCTGTTCTACGAGCCGCTGGCGGCCTGGGACGCGCAGGGCAACCTGCTGCCGGTGCTGGCGGCGGAGATCCCCAGCCGCGCCAACGGCAGCGTCGCCGCCGACGGCCGCTCGGTGGTGTGGAAGCTCAAGCCCGGCGTGCGCTGGCATGACGGCCAGCCCTTCACGGCCGACGACGTCGTCTTCAACGCCGACTACGCGCGCAACCCCGACACGGCGGCGGTGACGCGCGGCGCCTTCGCGGACCTGAAGGTCGAGAAGGTCGACACCTACACGGTGCGCATCGTCTTCGACCGCCCGGCGCCCTTCTGGCCGGGCGTCTATTCGCGCATCACGCTGCTGCCCAAGCACCTCTTCGCGCCCTACACCGGCAGCCGTTCGCGCGATGCACCGGGCAACCTCCGGCCGGTGGGTACCGGGCCCTACCGCTTCGTCGAGTTCAAGCCCGGCGACCTCGTGCGCGGCGAGCTGAACCCGGCGTACCACATGCCGGCGCGGCCGCATTTCGACAAGGTCGAGCTGAAGGGTGGCGGCGACGCCGTCTCGGCCGCACGCGCCGTGCTGCAGACCGGCGAGTACGACTTCGGCTGGAACCTGCTGGTCGAGGACGAGATCCTCAAGCGCCTGGAATCCGGCGCGAAAGGCGGCCAGGGCGGCCGCGTCCACTTCGCCGCCGGCGGCGCCACCGAGTACATCCAGCTCAACCACGCCGACCCCGGCAGCGAACTCGACGGCGAACGCTCGCACCCGAAGAGCCGCCACCCGGTGCTCAGCGACCCGGCCGTGCGCGAGGCCCTGGCACTGCTGGCCGACCGCAAGGGCGTGCAGGACTTCATCTACGGCCGCGCCGGCGTGGCCACCGCGAACATCGTCGACCAGCCGCCGCGCTACCGCAGCCCCAACCAGCGCGCCGAGTTCAGCGTCGACAAGGCCAACGCCGTGCTCGATGCCGCGGGCTGGAAACGCGGCGCCGATGGCGTGCGCGAGAAGGGCGGCAGGAAGCTCAGCTTCCTGTTCCAGACCTCGACCAACGCGCCGCGCCAGAAGACCCAGGCCATTGTCAAGCAGGCCGCGGCCAAGGCCGGCATCGCCATCGAGCTCAAGGCCATCGTGCCGGCGGTCTACTTCTCGTCCGACACCGCCAACCCCGACACCAACGCCCGCTTCCTGGCCGACCTGCAGATGTACACCTACGCGATGGAGCAGCCCGACCCGACGCGCTTCATGGAGCAGTTCGTGTCCTGGGAAGCCGCGGCCAAGGCCAACAAGTGGCAGGGGCTGAACATCGGCCGCTGGCAGAACGACGAGTTCGACGCCGCCTTCCGCGCCGCCCAGGGCGAGCTCGACCCGGTCAAGCGCGCGGCCCTCTTCATCCGCATGAACGACCTCGTCTGCCAGGACCGCTACGCCATCCCGCTGATCTCGCGCCTGAACGTCAGCGGCACCAACGGCGGCCTGCAGGCGCCGCAGTCGGGCTGGGAGATCGCCACCGGGCTGCTCCACGACTGGTACCGTGCTGCGGCCTGAAAACCAAGAAGCGAGCTGACGTTTGGGCCCCTACCTCCTGCGCCGCCTGCTCATCGCCCTGCCCAGCCTGCTGGGCATCAGCGTCGTGCTCTTCACCGTGCTCGCGCTGGCCCCGGGCGACCCCTTCAGCGAGCTCGTCACCAACCCCAACGTGCCGCCCGAGGTGCGCGAAGCGCTGCGCGCCAAGTTCGGCCTGGACGACCCGATCTGGCAGCGCTACTTCCGCTGGCTGTGGGCCATGCTGCACGGCGACTGGGGCTTCTCGTTCATCAGCCGCGTCGACGTCGACACCCTGATCTGGCAGCGCGTGCCCGTCACGCTGGCCGTCATCGGCGCCTCGCAGCTGCTGGCGCTGGCGGTGGCGCTGCCGGTGGGCATCTACGCCGCGACGAGACCCTATTCGGTCTTCGACCAGATTGCCAACACGCTGGCCTTCGTCGGCTTCAGCCTGCCCACCTTCTTCACCGGCCTGCTGCTGATCCTGCTGTTCTCGATCAAGCTCGACTGGCTGCCCTTCGTCTTCCGCAGCGACCTCGCCGCCACCGGCTGGCATTGGTGGTGGGAGAACTTCAAGCAGGCCATCATGCCGATCACCGTGCTGGGCCTCTTCCAGGGCGCGAGCTGGACGCGCTTCGTGCGCTCGGCGGTGCTGGACGTGATACGCCAGGACTACGTCACCACGGCGCGCAGCAAGGGCCTGTCGGAACGCGTCGTCATCCTCAAGCACGTGGTGCGCAACGCGCTGATCCCGGTGGTGACGCTGGTGGCGCTGACGATGCCGCAGGTCTTCGGCGGCGCCATCGTCACCGAGCAGATCTTCCGCGTGCCCGGCATCGGCAGCCTGCTCATCGACGCCATCCTGCGCAACGACACGCCGGTCATCATGGCCGTGACCTTCGTGTTCTCGTGCCTGGTCATCCTCTTCAACCTGATTGCAGACCTGCTGTATGGCTGGCTCGACCCTCGCATCAGCTTCCGCTGAAACGGCTGCCCGCCGCCCCATCGTCTCGCCTTGGACGGAGGCCTGGCGGCGCTTCCGCCGGCATCGCATGGCGGTCGTGAGCCTGGTCGTGCTGGCGCTGCTGGTGGCGGTGGTCGTCTTCGGGCCCTGGGTGTGGAAGCTGGCCATCAACGACATCGACTTCACGGCCCGCCTGGCCACGCCGTCGCGTGCCCACCCGCTGGGCACCGACGACCTCGGCCAGGACCTGCTGGCGCGCATGCTCTACGGCGGCCGCATCAGCCTGGCGGTGGGCCTGGCGGCGATGGCCATGGCGATCTTCGTCGGCGTGCTCATCGGCTCGCTGGCCGGCATCTCGCGCGGTCTGGTCGATGGCGCGCTGATGTGGCTGACCGACCTCTTCCTGTCGCTGCCGCAGCTGCCGCTGCTGCTGCTGGTGATCTACCTCTTCCGCGACAGGCTCAAGGCCGCCTTCGGGCCCGAGGTGGGCGTGTTCATCCTCATCGTGCTGGTCATCGGCGGCTTCCGCTGGATGCCGGTGGCGCGGCTGGTGCGGGCGCAGTTCTTCAGCCTGCGCGAGAAGGAATTCGTCGAGGCCGCGCGGGCCCTGGGCGCCAGCGTGCCGCGGCAGGTGTGGCGGCACATCCTGCCCAATGCGCTGGGGCCGGTGATCGTGGCCGGCACCATCGACGTCGCGGCGGCCATCATCGCCGAGAGCACGCTGTCCTTCCTGGGCCTCGGCTTCCCGCCCGACATCCCGACCTGGGGCCGCATCCTCTACGACAGCAAGGACTACCTGGACATCGCCCCGCACTGGGCCATCTTCCCCGGCCTGGCGATCTTCCTCACCGTGCTGACGATCAACTTCATCGGCGACGGCCTGCGCGACGCGCTGGATCCCCGGCGTGTTCTCTAGATGGCACTCCTAGAGATCAAGGGTCTGAAGACCCACTTCAAGACCGATGACGGCTGGCTGCACGCCGTCGATGGCGTGGACATCTCCATCGACGCCGGCGAGACGGTGTGCGTGGTCGGCGAATCGGGCTGCGGCAAGAGCGTCACCGCCAAGACGGTGATGAAGCTCATCGACATGCCGCCGGGCAGGATCGTCGCCGGCCAGGTGCTGTGGCAGGGGCGCGACCTCGTGCCGCTGTCGGCCGAGGCCATGCGCAGCGTGCGCGCCAAGGAGATCGCCATCGTCTTCCAGGAGCCGATGACGTCGCTGAACCCGGTCTACCGCGTCGGCGAGCAGATCGCCGAGAGCGTGCGCCTGCACGAGGGCCTGAGCCGCAAGGAGGCGATGGACCGCGCGGTGGAGATGCTGCGCCTGGTGCGCATCCCCACGCCCGAGCGCCGCGTGCGCGACTACCCGCACCAGTTCTCGGGCGGCATGCGCCAGCGCGTGATGATCGCCATCGCGCTGGCCTGCAACCCCAGGCTGCTGATCGCCGACGAGCCGACGACGGCGCTGGACGTCACCATCCAGGCCCAGATCCTGGACCTGCTGGGCGAGCTGAAGTCGCGCCTGGGCATGGCGGTGATGCTGATCACGCACGCGATGGGCGTGGTGGCCGAGACGGCGCAGCGCGTCGTCGTGATGTACGCCGGCAAGGTGATCGAGGAAGCGACGGTGGAAGAGCTGTTCGCCCACCCGCGCCACCCCTACACCCAGGGGCTGATCCGCTCGATCCCGCGCATCGACCTCGCGGCCACGGCTTCCGGGCACCGGCAGCGGCTGGAGGCCATCGCCGGCACCGTGCCCAAGCTGGTGGCCGCGACCAGCGGCGGCCTGCCCCAGGGCTGCCGTTTCGCCGCGCGCTGCAAGTACGTCACGCCTGCGTGCACGGCGGCCACGCCCGAGCTGCGCACCGTCTCGGCCGGCCACAAGGTGGCCTGCATTCTTGAAGTCGCCCCCTCATGACCGAACCGCTTCTCAAGGTCCAGAACCTGGTCAAGCAGTTCCCGATCAGGGGCGGCCTGCTCGGGCGCGAGGTCGACCGCGTGCATGCGGTCGATGGCGTGAGCTTCGAGCTCGCCGCCGGCGAGACGCTGGGCGTGGTGGGCGAGTCGGGCTGCGGCAAGAGCACCACCGGGCGCTGCATCCTGCGGCTCATCGAGCCGACCTCGGGCGAGGTCTGGTTCGAGGGCAAGAACGTGACCCAGGCCAGCAGGTCAGAGCTGCGCGCGCTGGCGCGCGACATGCAGATCATCTTCCAGGACCCCTATGCCTCGCTGAACCCGCGCATGACGGTGGGCGCCATCATCGGCGAGGCACTGACCATCCACAAGCTGGCGAAGAACGCGCGCGACTACAACGACCGCATCGTGCAGCTGCTGGAAACGGTGGGGCTGTCAGCCGACCACATGCGGCGCTTTCCACATGAGTTTTCAGGCGGCCAGCGCCAGCGCATCGGCATCGCGCGGGCGCTGGCGGTGAGCCCCAAGCTGGTGGTCTGCGACGAGGCGGTGAGCGCGCTGGACGTGTCCATCCAGGCCCAGGTCATCAACCTGCTCGAAGACCTGCAGGCGCAGTTCCACCTGACCTACATCTTCATCGCCCACGACCTCTCGGTGGTCGAGCACATCAGCGACCGCGTGGCGGTGATGTACCTGGGCCGCATCGTCGAGCTGGCGACCGCACGCGAGCTCTATTCGACGCCCAAGCACCCCTACACCGAGGCCCTGCTGTCGGCCGTGCCCATCCCCGACCCGCAGGTCAAGCGCGTGCGCATTCCCCTGCAGGGCGACGTGCCCAGCCCCATCCACCCGCCCTCGGGCTGCCACTTCCACACGCGCTGCCCGATTGCGCAGAAGCCGCTGTGCAACACCGAAAAGCCCGAGCTGAAGCAGGCCGGGCCGGGGCACTGGGTGGCCTGCCACCTGCGGGGCTGAAGCGCTGGGGGGCCGCCATGACGCCGCTGTTCAAGAAGCTGAACCTGAAGGCCGGCTGCGGCGCGACCCGGCGCGCGCCCTGTCCGCGGCCGGCAAGGCCCGCGCCGGGCCGCGCCCGGGCCCGCCGTGAAGAAACCTCACCGAAGGTAAAGTGCGTCGCGCCCCTAGCGCGGCCCTGCGCGCGCGCAATGCAGCGGCGGTCGGTTTGAACTAGAGTGCCTGTTCCGAGTCAGACCTGCCTCGCTGAACAGGAGTCGCACGTGAACACCACCACCCGCAGCCTCACTGCCATCTTCGCCGCCGCCGTCATGGCGGTCGCTGTCGCACCCGCCGAAGCCCAGGGCCGCCATGGCGGATACGGGGGCTATCGCGGCGGCCATGGCGGCGGCTGGGGCTGGGGCGGCCCCGTGATCGGCCTGGGCATCGGCATCGGCCTGGGTGCCTACTACGGCGGCTATTGGGGCGGGCCCTACTACCCCTACTACCCCGGCTATGTGGTCGTCGAGGGCACCCCTGCCCCCACCACCTACGTCAGCCAGGCAACCGCGCAACCTGTGGCCCGCAGCAGCGGCACCGAGCCGGTGATCTACCCGCGCAACGGCCAGAGCCCGGCACAGACCGAGACCGACCGCCAGGAATGCAACCGCTGGGCGACGACGCAGCAGGCGGCGATGAACGACGCCAGCGTCTTCCAGCGCGCCGTCGCGGCCTGCCTGGACGGACGCGGCTACACGGTTCGCTGATCGTCCCCCTCGGCGCTGGGCGCCGGCTCAGCGCCAGCC
>CAIWPS010000304.1 GCA_903914615.1 uncultured beta proteobacterium
CGCCCGGCTCGGGCGTCGGCGCGCAAGGGCCCGACCACCTCACCTTCGACCTCGCCGACGCGTCCAAGATGTCGCTGAGCTTCTACGGCAAGCGGCCCGGCCCGGGCATGCGGCTGGACAAGCTGAGCCTGCAGTTCGCGATGCACGACACTGGCTTGATGGGCGAAGTGCTGGAGGCCTACGAACGGCTGATCCTGGACGCCATGCGCGGCGACCGCACGCTGTTCACCACCGCCGAGGGCATCGAACGGCTGTGGCAGGTCTCGGGCCACCTGCTCGAGGCGCCGCCGCCGGTGCGCCTGTACGCGCCGGGCTCGTGGGGGCCGAAGTCCATCCACCAGCTCATCGCGCCGCACGCCTGGCGGCTGCCCTTCGAGCGCGCCTGGCGCGACCCCAACAAGCTGGGCAGCTGAGGCGGCGCGCGGCGCCGCCCGCAGGCTCTAGAGTCGCGCATGGACGCTCGTGCGCCGCACCCTCACAGCGCAGGCTGGCTGCTGGCGGCAGGCGCCAGCCTGCTGTGGCTGCGACCTGCCGCTGCCGAAGCGCCGGCGCCGCCCGCCGCGGCCGCGTCGGCATCCGCCGCCGGCGAAGCAGCGCCGACGACCACCGAGGAACTGCTGGAGACGACGCGTCGTTCGGTGCGCGAGGGCACCGAATGGCTGGCGCGCGGCATCGACAGCTGGTTCGGCGACCGGCCCTTCGAGCAGGGCGGCAAGGTCAGCGACGGCCGCCTGGACATCAACACGCTGCACCGCCAGGACACCGGCAGCTACGCCAACGTGCGATTGAATGCGCGGCTGCGGCTGCCCAACGTCGAGAAGTTCGGCTACCTCTTCATCGGCCGCGACGACCAGCGCGACGTCGTCACCGACACGCCCGACGCCTTCTCGCGCTCGCAGCGGCTGGTCAACGACCGCGCCACCGAGCAGACCTTTCTGGCCGGCCTGGGCCTGACGCTTCACGACACGCTGGACTTCAGGATCGGCATCCGCGGCGGCCTGAAGCCCTATGCGCAGGCCCGCTACGGCCAGGCCTGGGCGCTGCCCGACGGCGATCTCGTCGAGGCGCGCGAGACCGTCTTCTGGACCCCTGGCGACCGCCTGGGCAGCACCACCGCGCTGTCCTGGGGCCATGCCTTCACGCCCGCGCTGGGCGTGCGCTGGCTGACCGCGGCCACCATCACGCAGGACGCGCCGAAGTTCAACTGGTCGAGCAACCTGGGCCTGTACCACGACCTCGGCGGCCAGCGCCTGCTTTCCGCCGAGGCGGTGTCCATCGGCACACAGGGCTCGGGCGTGGCGGTCACGGACTACGGCGTGCAGCTGAAGTGGCAGCAGCCGATCTACAAGAACTGGCTGCTCGGCGAAGCCGTCGGCGGCCACTTCTGGCCGCGGCCAGACCCGGCGCAGCCGCGCGGACGCGCCTGGGCCCTGGGCTACAACATCAAGATGCGGTTCTGAACGAAAGGCACGCCGGCGGCGGAGCGGTACTGCTGCATGATAGGCACCGAGAACCGCCGGTCCGTGTTCCGGCATCGACAGAGGAGGATTGCCGTGCAGACGCTGGACGAGATGTTGAGCCGCAAGCTGCTGAGCCCCGCCCAGCACAGCGAGATCGCAGCGTGGATCGCGCATGCGCGCACGCCCGA
>CAIWPS010000305.1 GCA_903914615.1 uncultured beta proteobacterium
AGCGCCTCGACCAGCGAGGCCGCGCGCAGCGGCCCGGGGTGCCCGCCGTGGCGCCACAGGTCGGCGGCGTGGCCGTGCTGCCAGGCCGCAGCCACGGACACCTCCAGGGCCGGCACCGTCTCGTCCTGTGCCCACAGGCCGGCCGCCCAGCCGGCCAGCACGTCGCCGGTGCCGGCCGTGGCCAGCGCGGCATTGCCCGTCGGGTTGATGAAGGGCGGGCCGCTCGGTGCCGCGACGACGCTGCCCGAGCCCTTGAGCAGCACCGTCGCCTCGAACATCCGCGCCAGGGCTGCAGCGGCGGCCAGGCGGTCCCGCTGTACCTCGGCGGCGCTCGCACCCAGCAGGCGCGCGGCCTCCAGCGGGTGCGGCGTCAGCAGCGTGGCCACGCCGCGCCCGGGGCGGGCACGGAGCAGCGCCTGCAGCGCGCCGTCACCGGCGATCGCATTCAGCGCATCGGCATCGAGCACCAGCCGCCGCACCTGCGACAGCAGGGGCGGCAGGGCCAGCCGCACCGCATCGCCGCCGCCACAGCCGCAGGCCACGGTGGTGGCCGCCAGCAGCGACGGCGGCGAGCGCCACCACGCACAGCGCCCCATCAGCTCGGGCTGCGCCGGGTCCAGCAGCGCGGCAGCGGGGTCGAGCAGGCTGACGTAGACGCGCCCGGCGCCAGCGGCCAGTGCGGCGCGCGCAGCCAGCCAGGCGGCGCCGGTCATGCCCGCCGCGCCACCGATCACGGCGACGTCGCCGAAGCTGCCCTTGTGGCTGTCATGGCGCCGCACCTGGCCCGCTGGCGGGCCGCTCAGCCAGGCGGTGGGTGTGCCGGCCGCGGCGCCGAGCGTGTCGAGCCAGACCTCGCCGGCGTGGTCACGCCCGCTGCCGGTATGGCAGCCGGGCTTGAGCGTGAGCAGCGCCAGCGTCGTCTGGGCCCGCACCGCCGCGACGCCCAGCGGGCGGCCGGTGTCGGGGTGCAGACCCGAAGGGATGTCGACCGCCAGCACCGGCGCGCGGCCCGCGTTGATCGCCGAGATGGCAGCAGCGATGGCGCCTTCGGGCGCGCGCCGCCCGCCCAGACCCAGAAGGGCGTCGATCACGAAGTCGGCCGCAGCGGCAGGGCCCGTATCGGCGCCGCCGATGCGCACTCCAGCGGCCTGCGCCTGCGCCAGCGCATCCCTCGCGTCGTCGGGCAGGCGGCCGGCGTCGCCGAGCAGGGTCACCGTCACCGCGCGCCCGGCCTGGTGCAGATGGCGGGCTGCCACCAGCCCGTCGCCGCCGTTGTTGCCGGGGCCGGCCCACACGTGCACGCGGTGCGCCTGCGGTGCCAGCGCCAGCGCCAGGCGCGCCACGCCCAGGCCGGCCCGGGCCATCAGCGCATGCGGCGCGGCGCCGGCCAGCGCGGCCTGCTCGGCGGCGCGCGAGGCGGCGGCGTCGAACAGGGGCCAGGGGCCGTTGCCGGCGTGGATGCGCTGCGGGCCGGAGGCGGCGTTCATGCCGCCATTGTCGCCCTCGTCAGCGCAGGCGCGCCGCCGTCAACCGCGCCAGGTCCAGAGGCGCTTCGCGGCCGCTGACGAGCTCGGCCAGCACGCGCGCCGAGCCGCTGGCCAGGGTCCAGCCGCTGGCGCCGTGGCCCAGGTTCAGCCACACGCCGGGCGCACCGCTGGGCCCGAGCACGGGCGGGCCGTCGGGCAGCATCGGCCGCGTGCCCTTCCAGTGCTGCGCCTCGCGCGTCAGTGCGGCGCCGGGAAACCAGTCGTCGAGCACGCGGTACAGCCTCGCCAGGGCGGCGGGGCGGTGCACGTCGACGCTGCCGCCGATCTCGGCGCCGCCGGCGACGCGGATGCGCTGCCCCAGCCGCGTGATGGCCACCCTGTAGCGTTCGTCCACCAGAGCCGCCCGCGGGCCGACCGGTGCGGCGCCGTCGAAGTGGCGCACCGGCGCCGTCACCGAGTAGCCGTGCACGGCCGCCAGCGGCAGCTTCAGTCCGACGCTGCGCAGCAGTGCCGGGGCCTGCACTCCGGCGCAGACGACGACGGCGTCGCCCTCGCAAAGCTTTCCGTCGCCCAGTTCGACGACCGGCTGGCTGCCCGGCCGCAGTGCACGCGCCTCGGTGTCGAAGCGAAAGTCGGCGCCCAGACGTTGCGCCTGGGCCTTGAGCAGGTGGGCGAAATGGCGGCAGTTGCCGACCCCGTCCTGCGGCAGGTGAAGTGCGGCATGCAGGGGCGTGTCGGCGTGCAGCCCGGGTTCGATCTGCCGGCAGCGGGCGGCGTCGACGAGTTCGTGCGCCACGCCCAGTTCGCGCAGCAGCGCCAGCGCGGGCTGCAAGGCCTTCAGCTCGCGCTCGCTGCGCAGCAGCACCGTGAAGCCGGGCATCTGTTCGTAGTCGAGGTGCAGCGTGCGTGTCAGCTCGAGCAGGCGGTCGCGGCTGAACTGCGCCAGGCGCTGCATCGCGACACGGTTGTCGCGGTGCACCGCGGGGCGGCAGGCGCGCCACGCGCGCCACAGCCAGGGCAGCCGCGCCAGCGCCGACCCGGCACCCACCTGCACCGCGCCGGGGCCGCCGAAGAACTGCCGCAGCACCTTCCCGGGCATGCC
>CAIWPS010000306.1 GCA_903914615.1 uncultured beta proteobacterium
CCGCCACCTTCCAGACGCCGCTGACGCTGAACAGCCCCAGCAATTCGACCGCCGCCGCGCTCAGCTGCCCGACCTGCACCGACATCCAGGTCCAGCCCGGCAACCGCATCCCCGGCATCCCGCGCCAGACTTTGAAGCTGCGCGCCGAGCTGGCGACCGGCGCAGGCGCCGCGTTCGGCGCCAACCTGCTGGCGCAGTCGAGCCAGACCGCACGCGGCGACGAGAATAACCGCGACATCCACGGCCCGGTGCCCGGCTTTGCCGTCGTCAACCTGGACGCGCGCTACGCCTTCGCGCCGGGCTGGGAAGTCTTCGCCAAGGTCAACAACCTCTTCGACCGCCGCTACGCGACCTTCGCCACGCTGGGCCAGAACGTCTTCACCGGCCCCGCCAACAGCTTCGACAGCAGCGGCGCGAGCTGGCGCAACGAACAGTTCCGCAGCGTCGGCGCGCCGCGTGGCGTCTGGGTCGGTGTGAACTGCCGCTTCGGCGGTGGCGCCTAGTCGCGCCCCGACGACCGGCCGGCCGTCCTCGTGTGCCCCCCGTGCGCCCTCGGCGCGCGACACGCACGGCCGCCGCTTTGTACGCTGCACAACAGACGGCCATCGGCCGGCCTTCTATAAACCGCCCATCGGCGCGCCCCTCCTGTCGTGGCCAGATGAAGGGAACTCCATGCGCGTGCATATACGGATCGCGGCCCTCGGGGTCGCGACGCTGCTGCTGTCGGCCTGCCACAAGCCATCTTCGGATCTGCCGCTGCCCACCACCACGCTGGCGCCGGGCGAGGCCGCCTCGGCGTCCGCCGAGTCGGCGAACACCTCGGTGCCCGATGCTGCCACCGTCTTTGCCCCGGCCGCCGCCGCCCAGCCGGCCTCGGCGGCGGGGCGCGCCAACGAGGCGATGAGCAAGGCGCAGGAATCCAGCGCGATGCCGATGCAGGGCCAGGCCAACGACCACTCCGCCCCGCTGAGCCCGGCCCGCGGTGCCAGCAGCCCCTAGGCCGGCCCGGACTGCGGACGACGAGGTGTGCCGATGAAACCATGCAAGCAGGCCGGCGCGAGCGCAGCGGTCCGGGCGGTGCGCTGAACCATGCACATCCTGAGTGTCGCCACCGCCCACCCACCCCGGCGGTACACCAAGGCCGAGTGCCTGGCCGCCTTCGAGCAGTCGGAATGGTTCGCGCGCCTGGACGGCCGCGCCCACCTCATCGCCAGGACGGTGCTGCAGCGTGACAACGGCATCGACGCGCGCAGGCTCGCCGTCGACACGCTCGACGAGGTGTTCACGATCGACGCCGACACGCTGTCGCGCCGCTTCCTGGCGCACGCGCCGCCGCTGGCCGCGCAGGCCGGCGCGCGGGCGCTGGCCGAGGCGGCGTTGCAGCCGGCGCAGGTCGATGCCGTGGTCGTCAGCACCTGCACGGGTTACCTGTGCCCCGGGCTGTCGGGGCATGTCATCGAGCGCCTGGGACTGCGCGCAGACGCCCTGGCCTTCGACCTCGTCGGCCAGGGCTGCGCCGCGGCACTGCCCAACCTGATGCTGGGCAAGGCCCTGCTGGACTCGCGGGCCTGCGAGCATGTGCTGTCGATCTGCGTCGAGGTGAGCAGCGCAGCGATGTACCTCGACAACGACCCCGGCGTGCTGATCAGCGCCTGCCTGTTCGGCGATGGCGCCGGCGCTGCCGTGCTGTCGCGCCTGCCCGGCGGCACAGGGCGGCGGGTCGCATGGAAGGACAGCGCGTCGCTCATCGAG
>CAIWPS010000307.1 GCA_903914615.1 uncultured beta proteobacterium
CGGCGGCAGGGGCACGACGGCCGGCCGCACCAGTTCCACCACCTGCTGGCGCGGCGGCAGCGGTGCGTCTTGGCTGCGCTGGCGCCAGGCCAGACCGAGCGCAGCATGCACGGCCACGGCGAGCAGCAGCAGGCCACCGGCTTCGCGGCGGGCGCGCCGCTGCTCGCGCGCGTCGGCAGGCGCGGGGGCGCCGACCGGTGCCGGATCGGTCGCGATGAGGGCCAGCGGCGGCGCACGCCGCCTCGCGTAGCCTGCCGCAGCGGGCCGCGAAGACAGTGTGTCGGTGGCCAGCACCGCCGTGCCCAGGGCTTGCGTCATGGGGGACCTCCTTGCCTGATGTCATGCACCGCGGGCGGCCCGGCTCAGAGCTTGCCGCTGAACTGCACGCCCACCCAGCGCGGGATGGCCGGCGTGTACGAGGTCCAGCCCGGGTTGTTGTAGAGCTTGTTGAGCGAGTTCTTGACGATCAGGTTGACGTCGAAGAGCCCGTCCTGGCGCCCGATGCCCAGGCCCAGGTCCAGCAGGCCGTGGGCCGGCACCCAGCCGTAGGCCGAGAGGTTGGCGTCGTTGTCGTACTTGCTCGTCCAGTTCCAGTTCACACTGGTGTGGGCGACGTAGCTGCCGAAGACCGGCCGCCGGTACTCGGCGCTGGCGTTGTAGCTGAACTGCGGCGCGTTGGGCAGGGTCTTGCCCGAGACGTCGCGGAAGCTGCCATAGACCGCCGGGTCGAGCTCGGAGGCCAGGCCGGCGTAGAGGAAGCTGCGGTAGCGGGCGTCGTTGTAGGCGCCCGCCAGGCGCAGGTTGAGGTCGCGCACGCCGGTGTACAGCGCGTCGAACTCCAGGCCCTGCACGCGCACCGCCTTCACGTTGCCGACGCCGCTGCTGTAGGTGGGGGTGCCGTTGAGCGCGGACAGCACCGGGTCCAGGTAGGACACGGTCTGCTGGAAGTTGCGCAGCTCGTTGCGGAAGATGTCGGCGTTGACCAGCAGCGTCTTGTCCAGCAGCGCGGCGCGCACGCCGAGCTCCAGGGCCGTGCTGCGCTCGGGCAGCACCGGCACCGAGATGCCGCCGTTGACGGTGGCGCCGTTGATCTGCGAGATGCCGGCCTTCTCGCCGTACTGCAGCGTGGCGTAGGCGGTGAAGTCGTCGTTCAGCTTGTCGCGCAGGCTGAGGTTGGCGGCGTCGACCTTGCCGATGAAGGGTTGCGCCGCCACCGGCTGGTACAGGCCCGTGAGCTGGCCCGCACGCACGGCCCTGGCGGCGGCGATCTGTGCCTTCTGCGCCGCGCTCAGGCTGGCGTAGGCGGCACCGGGCGTGGCGGTGACGGCGACGCCGTAGTAGCGGTTGGCCACCTGGTCGGCCAGTTGCAGCTGGGCCGCGCTGTTGGCCGCGGTGAGGGCGTTGCTGGCATCCAGGGCGAAGCCCCCGAGCGAGACGTTGTCGACGCTGACCGGGTTCAGTGCAGACCCGTAACCCGGGTCCAGCACCAGCTTGTACTGCGTCGTGTGGCGGTGCTCGTCGCCCAGGCGCAGGCCGGTGGTCAGCGTCAGCGGGTCGCTCAGCGTCCAGTCAGCGCTGCCGTACCAGGCCACGCCCTTGTTCTTGACGTAGGTGTCGGTGCCCGAGTACAGCAGGTTCAGCGCATCGCGCAGCAGGGCGTCGCCGTTGGCATTGAGGGCCGCGTTGCTGTTGTTGGCCAGGGTGCCGTACTGCAGGTTGCCGACGCTGCCGTTGCCGGTGGCGAACCAGGCGCCGGCATCCGAGCCGTAGCGCGTGCGCGTGAGCGAGTCGTTGCGCGTGGCCAGCAGGTGCACGCCGGTGGTGGCATCGACCAGGCCGGGCACCGCATAGCCGAGGCGGAACTCCTGCGACCACTGCTTGTAGTAGGTGATGTAGCCGCCGCTCTTGGTGATGTCGAAGGGCGTGCCCTCGTCGTTGGCGGCGCTGAACCAGGCGTCGCGGAAGCCGGTGATCGAGCGCAGGCTGAAGCGGCCGGGCTGCCAGGTCACGTCGGCCGTGACAGCCCGCGAACCGGTGATGATGGCGCCGTTGTTGTCGACGTCGACCGGGTTGGCGAAATAGGTCGCCGGGCTGAAGTTGGGGTACTGCGTGAACCAGCCGCGCGACAGCCGGTTCTCGGGCGCCGCGTTGAGGGTGGTGGCCGAGATGGCGACACCGTCGCTGTAGGTGCGCGGCTGCGGCAGCTTGACCGTCAGGCCGTTGATGTACTGTGCGCCGCGCGGCTGGTTCTCGATCTGCAGCTTGCCGGTGATGTCGTGGCCCGGCGTCAGCAGCAGCTGCACGCGGGCGTAGGTGTTGTCGGTGTTGGGGTAGCTGGTGCGACCCTGCAGGTCGGGGTAGATGTTCTTGTAGGGCCCGTCGGACTGCTCGCGCAGCAGCGTGCCGCGCCAGGCCAGCAGACCTTCGACGACCGGCCCGCCGACCACCGCGGTGGCGCGCACCGCGTTCCAGGTGCCGAAGGTGATCGAGCCCGAGGCCTCGGGCGAGAAGGTCGCCGGGCGACTGCGGATCTCGATCTGGCCGGTGCTGGAGTTCTTGTAGCCCAGCGTGCCCTGCGGGCCGTGGGTGGCCTCGACGGTGTCGATGTCGACGTACACCGCGCCGTTGATGATGGGGCTGTAGGCGATGCTCACGCCATCCAGCACCAGGCCCACGCTGGGGTCGATGGCGTCGCTGGAGCCGGTGGTGATGCCGCGCATCGTCAGGCTGCCTGTGCGCGGGTTGCCGAAGTTGAAGTTGACGTTGTTGATGCGCCTGAGCACGTCGGTGATGCTGGTGGCGCCGAGGCGTTCGAGCTCGACGCCGCTGACCGCGGAGACCGAGCGCGGCACGTCCTGCAGCGCCGCGATGGGCTCGAGGGTGCGGGTGGCGCTGACGACGACCTTGCCCAGTTCGGCGGTGGCGGGCGCAGCCGGCGGGGCAGCCGGCGCCGATGCGGCTGCCGCCGGGGCGGCGGCACCGGCGCGCGCCGCGGCCAGATCGCGTTCGCGCTGCTGCAGCTGCTGCTTCAGGCGTTCGATGTCGGCCTCGATGTCGCCGGGGCTCTGCGTCTGCGCCAGCGCGGCGCCGCAGCCCAGCAAGGCCAGGGCGGCCAGGGTGAAGGCGTTGAGGGGTCGTTTCTTGTTCATGAGGAAGGCTCGGGGCAAGGCTTCCCACCACGCGCCGCCGGCTGCGGCGCGGTGGGCACGGACGTGGTGGAAGGTGAAGGCCGGCGGTCTACTTGCCGACGGCGGCGACGGCGCCGCGGCCGAAGCCGCCGTTGTTCTCGACGCAGATGCGCTCGTCGCGTTCCAGCACCGGCTGGCCGGTGGAGGTGTTCAGCGAGGCCTCGAAGTGCCAGCCGTTGGGCTTGTCCTTCTCGGTCCAGCGCTTGGCCGGGATGGTCGCCGTCCAGGGCCGCGTGTAGACCTCGGGGTCGGTGAAGGTGGCGACGTAGTTGTAGCGCTGGTTGTCGGGGCTGAAGATGTAGCGCTCGACGACGTGCACCTTGTCGCTGGTGAATTCGCCGGTGCGGCCCAGCAGCGCCTTGCCGTTGAGGTTGGAGACATCGACGACCAGCGTGTTGCCTTCCCAGTGGCCGCGCGAGTCGGCGTTCCAGAGCTTGATGTTGTCCGGCAGGTGCGGCTTGCCGTCGAGGTGGACGATGCGCGTGCCCGAATTGAAGAGGAAGACCACGTAGCCCGGGAACTGGCGTATCTCGTAGCCATGCCAGTACAGCGACTTCGGCACCCCGGCCGGCGCGCAGCGCGCCAGCGGCTCGATGTACTGCGGCTGGATGGGGTTGTTGAAGTTGGCCTGGAAGTCCTTCACCTTCTGCGCCGCCCAGGGTTGGAAGGGCAGCTGGCCGTCCGGCGGGTCGCTGACGCGGCTGGGCGCGCGTTCCTCGCGCGGGCCCAGGGGCTTGCGGTTGCGCGCCTGCGGATCGTTCGGGATGCCGCCCTGCGGATCGGTGAAGTTGTTGTGGTTGGCGATGGTGTTCGACCAGTGGCCCTGCACGTCGGGCTGGCCGTCGGGCAGGCGCTTGCCGCGCCACGGGCCGGACTCGATGGGTGTGACGGTGCGCTCGCTGGAGAAGCCGATGCCGCCGCTGGCGGGCCGGGCCGGTGCCGCGGCGTAGCCTGCGGCCGGCGCGGGGGCGCCCTGCGCCCAGGCCGTGTGGGCGAGCGCCAGCGCGGCGGCGCCGGCGGCCATGCGCCAGGCGCGGGTCTTCGTGTGTGTCATGGAATTCCTCCGGTGGTGGCGCATCACTCTTTGCGCGGCGGGTAGACGCGGTCGTAGTCCAGCGTGTAGCGGTAGTCCTCAATGAGCTGGAAGTTCTTCTCGCGGTGGCGGTGCAGCAGCACGCTGATCTCCCAGGGCCGGCTGTAGACCTTGGGGTCCTCGATCGTGGCCCGGTACTCCACCGTGTGCGGGTCGATGTAGCGCCAGCGTTCGACGACGTGCAGCGCTTCGCTGTGGAAGTTGCCGGCACGGTCCAGCCAGGTGTCGTCGTTGAAGTCGTTGACGTCCACCACCAAGGTGTCGCCGTCCCACTTGCCGCGTGAGTCGCCCAGCCAGTATTCGTGCGCGTCGCCACCGGGGTGGCCGGTGCCGTTGGTGTGGATCGTGCGCACCGAATGGCCGAACTGGTGGATCAGCGTCAGGTCGCGGTCGCGCTGCAGGATCTGGAAGGGTTCGGGGTAGTAGATGCCGCGCGGCACGCCGAGGGTGTAGCCGCGGGTGCGCGGGTCGGCGCTTTCGCGGGTGTCGAAGTTCTTCTTGCGCCGCGCCAGTGCGCCGGGCAGGTAGGGGATGGTGTTGCCCTCGACCACGCCCGGCCCGGGAGGCGCATCGGTGCGCGCCGAATGCGGCTCGAGGTCGTAGTCGGCGGCGCTGGTGGTCTGCCAGATGCCGGAGAAGTCGGGCTTGCCGTTGGCCAGGCGCGGGATCTTGCCGGGGATGGGGTCGCTGACCGCGACGACGCGGGCCTTCGCCTTGGCCCCGGGTGCGGCCGCCGACTGGGCCGCCGCGGGCAGCGCGGCCAGCGCGCCGGCCACCGCCACGAGCAAGCCCCCCAGGGTGCGGGTCGCTGCGCTCATTTCGGCGCCGCCGGCTGCTGGGCCTGCTGCGGCTGGTCGGCAGCGCCGCCGACCTGGATGGTGCGGCCGTCGGGCAGCGTCACCGTCGAGGCATAGCCATAGGCCTCGCCGCTCTTGGACTTGAAGCCGTGCACGGTGACCTCGGTGCCGGCGGGCAGGGCGGCGCGGTCCAGGCCCTTCTGCTGCAGCGACAGCGGTGCACCGAACTCGAAGCCCCAGTTGCTGACGCTGCCGTCGGCGGCCTTCACGTCCAGGTACAGCCAGCTGTGCGGGTTGACCCACTTCACCTTGGTCACCGTGCCCTTGGCCTCGAGCGGCTGCGCGGCGTCGTATTCGGCGGCAAAGGCGTGGTGGGCCTGGGCGCCGGAGGCGGCGGCCAAGGTGGCGAGCAGGGCGATGCCGTGCCGAAGGCGCGGCGGGCGAAGGGTGGGTGTCATGCGCTTCCTTTCGTGTCCGTAGGTGTCTGCAGGGTCTGCGTTCGTGACCTCTTCCGCAAAGCGCGTGCCACGGTCCGGGTCGGCGCCCTCACCTGGGTGAAAGGCGCGCCGGCAGGGCTGGCGCTGCATCAAGGGCAGCAGCCTGGTGCTGCCGCCGCAACAGCCCGCGGCGGCACTGTTGCCTGCGGCGCTGCAGGGGCCGGCCGGATGGCGCCAGTGTGTCGGTCTTGGTCAGTGTTATTGCAGCGTTAGTCTTCGGTGCGCAGACACGCCGCGGCGCCGCGCGGCAGCGCGACGCGGGTGGGCTCAGCGCCGTGCGGCCGGAGCGTCGGCGGTCGCGGTGGACTGCAGCGGCGGCCCGATGCGCGGCGGCGGTGCCGCGCCGGGATACCAGTAGCTGGCGTGGCAGCCTTCGCAGGCCTTGTCCAGCGCGTCACCGGCAAGCAGCAGCTGCTGGGTGTCGCGGCGGTCCACGGCGACCAGCGCGGCGGTGCCGGCGGCGTGCAGGCGGTGCACGGCGGCGACGAACTTCGCGCGGTCGGCGGCGATGGCGCGCGCGATCTCGTCGGCGTTGTTGATGCCCGGCACGTGCGCGTCTTCGACGCGCAAACCGGCCGCGACGATGGGGCGGCCCGGGATGAGCAGCAGGTTGCTGGCCTCCACCAGGCGCACGGCGTGGCCCCGCAGCGCAGCCCATTCCTCGTCGCTGTGCGGCGCCAGTTCCTGGTGACCGGCGGCCGTGGTGACAGTGCCCACGGCCTCCCAAAGCCCGTCGGCCGCGGGATCCACGACCTGGGCCATGATGTCCTGGAACGAGGCCGTGGGCTTGAATTCATCCGCCTCGGGCCGCAAGCCGCAGGCCACCAGCAGCGCGCTGCCGGCAAGCCCAAGCAGTGCGGCACGGCTGTGCGCCCGGTGCCGGCGCGGGGGTTCAGGACGGGACGCCATCACACGAACCCGATGGCGCGGCCGGCCATGCCGACGCCGGCCCACAGCACCAGCGAGCCTGCGCCGAGCGTCGAGGACAGCACGGGACGCAGCGCCCGCGGCTGCCGCGTGCGCCACAGCAGCAGGGCCTGCAGCGCGGCCGCCAACAGCAGCAGCGCAAGTTTGGTCCAGAAGACGCGGTTGTGGTCGTAGACCAGCGCCGCCGAGAGGAACAGCGTGGCGCCCGAGAGCACCGTCACCGCCAGGCCGGCCCCCCACAGCGGCGCCAGCGCGCGCGCCAGCCGCGGCACGGGCACCTCGCCCAGCGCGGCGCCAAGCAGGCGCAGGCCCAGCAGCAGCACGGTGGCCAGCACGAGCGTGAGGCCGAAGACGTGGCACAGCTGCGCCCCCTCGATCAGCCGCGGGTCGGCGCTCTGCACGAAGAGGCCCAGGGGCGTGGCCTGCACGGCGCGGGCGAAGTCGGTGGTGCTCATCGTGCGATGTAGTAGGGGATGAGTCGGCCGGCGATGCACACGCCCAGCCACAGGCCCAGCGAGGCCCAGCCTGCACGGCGGGCGACAGCCGGCACCTCGGTCTGGTCGATCCAGGCCAGGCCGTGGCGCTTCCACGCCAGTTCGAAGGCCAGGGCGTTGGCCAGCGCCAGCGCCATCAAGACGAGCTTGACGATGAACCAGGTGTTGACCACCAGCATCGCCGCCTCGGCCAGGAAGAGCGCGACGCCGGTGGCGAAGATGAGACAGAAGCCGGCGAAGACCCAGGGCCGCAGCGCCGCGTGCAGGCGCGACACCGGCACGTCGCGCAGCAGCAGCCCGGCCAGGCGCAGGTCGATGAAGAAGACGAGCCCGAATGAAGCCGCCAGGCCCAGCAGGTGCAGGCCTTCGATCAGCGGGTAGGCGAAGGGCGACTCGCGCAGGAAGGTGCCGATATCGGAGTCCTGGATGGACTGGGCGAGTGCAAGGACGGTCATGCCCTGCTCATCGCACATCGCATGCCAGCCCGCAGGCCTCGCAAGACGGTGCTGCGGCAGCCCCGCTGGCCCGGGAGCGACAGTGCCGCCGTCGCGGCTGCTGCGCACCGTGCAGCGCTGTGCCGCAGGCAACAGGGCCCGCGGCCGGCCGGCGCCTCAGGCCAGCTGCTTCCTGAAGAAGTCGAGCGTGCGCCCCCAGGCCAGCTTCGCCGCCGCCGCGTCGTAGCGCGGCGTCGTGTCGTTGTTGAAGCCATGCTGTACGCCAGGGTAGATGTAAGCCTCGTAGCGCACGCCGCCGGCCTTCAGCGCGGCCTCGAACTTCGGCCAGCCGGCGTTGACGCGCTCGTCCTCGCCGGCGTAATGGATCAGCAGCGGCGACCTGATGCGAGCCACCTCGGCGTCGGGCGGCTGGCCGCCGTAGAAGGGCACGCCGGCGGCGAGTTCGGGCACCTGCGTGGCCAGGTAGTTGACGATGCCGCCGCCGAAGCAGAAGCCCACGGCGCCGACCTTGCCCGTGCCCTCGGGCAGCGCCAGCAGCGCGCGCGTGGCGGCAATGAAGTCGGCGCGCGCCTTGTTGGCGTCAAGCTTGGCGAAGGCCTCGCGCGCCTTGTCCTCGTCGCCCGGGTAGCCGCCCAGCGGCGCCAGCGCGTCGGGGGCGTAGGCGATGTAGCCCTCCAGCGCCAGGCGGCGCGCGATGTCCTCGATGTGCGGGTTCAGGCCGCGGTTCTCGTGCACCACCAGCACCACCGGCAGCTTGCCCGCCACCTTGGCCGGCCGCGCCAGCAGGCCGCGCACCTGGCCGTTGCCCTGCGGCGAGTCGAAGGCCTGCGTGCGCGTGCTGATGCGCGGGTCTGCGGGGGAGACCACCTGGGCCTCGGCGAAGCGCGGGCTCAGGGCCGCGAGCAGGCCGGCACCGGCGGCAGCGCTGCCGGCCACGCGGCCGGCCTGGTCGATGAAGCCGCGGCGGCTGAGGTCGCCGTGGACGTAGCGGTCGAAGAGCTGCAGAACTTCAGGCGGGAAGTCCTTCGCGGTCAGGCGTGTCATGCGGGTTCCTTTCAAGGCGTGGCAAGGGGCGCGGCGTTGAAGACAGCAGGCCGAAGCGCTTGAGCTGCGTGCGCAGCACGTTGCGCGAAAGGCCCAGCAGGTCGGCCGTGTGCACCTGGTTGCGGGAGCAAAGAGCATAGGCGCTGTGCACCAGCGCGCGCTCGACGCGCTCGTAAAGCCGCGGCCCGCCGGCCTCGCACAGGCGCTCGAAGGCGCGCACGAGCTGCTGCAGCGGGTCTTCGGCGGCAGCCTCGTGGGCTGCTTCGTTGGCCGCGACCTGGCCGCCATGGGCCAGCGTCTCCAGCCCCGCCCGCGCCGTGCCGCTGCCGGGTACGCTGACGCCGCGCAGCTGCAGGTCGACGACGCCGATGACGCCGTCGCGGTTGACGATGAGGGCGTAGTGGATGACGTTTTCCAGCTCACGGATGTTGCCCGGCCAGCTGTAGCGCAGCAGTGCCGCGCGCGCCTCGTCGCCCAGCCGCACGCCATGCAGCTTCAGGCGCCGGCTGTAGACGCCGATGAAATGCTCGGCCAGCGCCAGGATGTCGCCCGGCCGCTGCGACAACGGCGCCAGCTGCAGCGTCGCGACGCTGAGGCGGAAGTACAGATCGGCGCGGAAATGCCCTGCCGCCACGGCCTGCTCCAGACGCACATTGGTCGCCGCCACCAGGCGCACGTCGACGCCGATGGGCCGCCGCGAGCCCAGGCGCACGACCTGGCGTTCCTGCAGCACGCGCAGCAGCTTGACCTGGATCGGCAGCGGCAGGTCGCCGACCTCGTCGAGGAACAGCGTGCCGCCCTGCGCAGCCTCGAACCAGCCGGTGCGCGCGCTGCCGGCGCCGGTGTAGGCACCGGCCTCGTGGCCGAAGAGCTCGGCCTCGACGAGGTTCTCGCTGAAGGCGCCGCAGTTCACCGCCACGAAGGGGCCGCTGCGGCCGCTGGTGGTGTGGACGTGGCGGGCGATGAGCTCCTTGCCGGTGCCGGTCTCGCCGACGATGAGCACGGTGGCGTCGCTGGCGGCGACGCGCTCGGCCTGTTCAAGCAGATCGCGCGAAGCCGGGTCGTCGAAGACCAGCGCCTTGGCGCGGATCGACAGGACCTGGTGTTGTGAGTCGGGCAGCGTGAGGACGCGGGTCATGATGGACTTCGGGCAGGCACCAGCGGGGCACCCATGGCCCGCAATGTATTCAGCCCACGCACCAGCGGCAAAGCAGCACTTCGCGCATGCTTATGCGCTAACGCACGACATGCGTTGACTTCCGCGGCGACGCGGGTCCTCGGCGTGACCTTGCAAGCCGCGTTCCAGCTCGCGGCCCCCGGGCCCGGCGGGCGGCCTTGGTGGGGCGCTGTTGGCATTGCAGCAGAACTGTTGCCGCAGCCGCAGCCGCGGGCCTGCCGCAACCGTTTTGCGATGGCACAGCGATTGCGATCAGGTCCGGGACCCGACGCAAGGAACCTCGACATGACGAACGCAACCGAACTGATCGTGCCGGCCACGCTGTGGACGCTGGTGGGCTTTTCCGTGGCCACCTGGGGCCTCATCCTCATCAAGGGCGTGCAGCAGCTGCGGCTGGCGCGCCAGGGCCGGCGCTTCACGCGCGCCTTCTGGGCCGCACCCAACCTGCAGGCCGCCGCCGACCTGGCCGTGGCCAGCGAGGGGCCGCAGGCGCGCCTGAGCGCGGCCGGGCTGCAGGTGCTGCGCGAGGACCACGCTGCCGCCGACCTCGAACACACCGGCGACCGCCAGGACCTGCTGGAACGCGCACTGCGTCAGCAGATCCACAAGGAACGCCGCCGCCTGGACAGCGGTCTGGCGGTGCTCGCCAGCATCGGCAGCACTTCGCCTTTCGTCGGCCTCTTCGGCACCGTGTGGGGCATCATGCATGCGCTGACCGAGATAGGCCGCAGCGGCTCGGCCAGCCTGGAGGTGGTGGCCGGCCCCATCGGCGAGGCGCTGGTGGCCACCGGGGTCGGCATCGCGGTGGCGGTGCCGGCGGTGCTGGCCTACAACTTCTTCGTGCGCCGCCTGAAGGTGGTCGGCGCCGACCTCGACGAGCTCGCCGCCGACCTCATCTCGCTGGCGCGCAAGGGCGGCTGGCGCATCGCACGCAGCCAGCCGGTGGTGGCCGCGGGCAGCGAACGGGCACCGCGTGCAGCGGCTGCGGCCGAGGCGCCCGCGCGCACCGGCGCGCCTCTGGGCGGCGTGCCGGCCTGAGGGGCGCAGACCATGGCTTTCTCGACTTCCCATGAGGGCGACGAGGTGCTGTCGGAAATCAACATCACGCCGCTGGTCGACGTGATGCTGGTGCTGGTGGTGGCGCTCATCGTGACTGCGCCGCTGCTGTCCAACGCGATCAAGCTCAACCTGCCCAAGACCGTGGCGGTGCAGGCGCCGGAGCCGCGCAAGCCGGTGTCGGTGAGCGTGGATGCGCAGGGCCAGGTCTACCTCGACAAGCAGGCCGTGGCGCTGTCCGAACTGGAACCGCAGCTGCGCCGCCTGCACGATGCCCAGCCCGAGCTGACGCTGCACCTGAGTTCGGACGAGGCGGTGAACTACGGCAGCGTGGCCAAGGTGATGGCGCTGATCGAGCGAGCCGGCATCACGCGGCTGGCGGTGCTGACCAACGTGCAGTAGCGCCCGGCCCGGCGCCCGGCCCGGCTCCCGGCCCGGCACATGGCCGAGCCCGGGACGGCGGCATCAGAACGGGATGTCGTCGTCCATGTCGTCGAAGCCCGTGGCCGACTTGGCCGGCGCGGGCTTGGCCGCAGGCGCGCTGCGGGCGGCTGGGGCGCTGCGCGGCGCGGGGGCCGCGCCACCGTCTTCGCCGCCACCGCCCATGCCGCCGCCTTCGCGGCCGCCGAGCATGGTCATCTCCTGGGCGACGATCTCGGTGGTGTACTTTTCGACGCCGTCCTTGTCGGTCCACTTGCGCGTCTTCAGCCGCCCTTCGACATACACCGACTTGCCCTTCTTCAGGTACTCGCCGGCGATCTCGGCCAGGCGGTCGTAGAAGACGACGCGGTGCCATTCGGTCTCTTCCTGGCGCTCGCCGCTGGTCTTGTCCTTCCATTGCCGGCTGGTGGCGATGGTGACGTTGGCGATGGCCGAACCGCTGGGCGCGTAGCGCACCTCGGGGTCACGCCCGAGGTTGCCGATGAGGATGACTTTGTTGACTGAGGCCATGGTCTGCTCCGACAGGGCGTGAAGGGGGTGGGGTGGCGTCATTATCGCGCCGCCGCCCGCGCCGGCCATCACCCGGCAGGGGTCCTTCCAGGGAGCCAACCCCGCCGAGGGGGTGGTGGCCGGCAGGGCCTCGCGTACCATCCTGCGTCAACCATGTCCGCCTTGCTGTCCGACCCCGAAACTGCCCCCGTAGCTGCCCTGGAGGCGCCCCTGGCCGCGCTGCCGCTGCAGGTGCTGCACGAGGTCTTCGGCTACCCCGCCTTCCGCGGCGCGCAGCGCGAGATCGTCGAGCACGTGGTGGCCGGCGGCGACGCGCTGGTGCTGATGCCCACCGGCGGCGGCAAGAGCCTGTGCTACCAGGTGCCGGCCATCGTGCGCCACCGCACCGGGCAGGGCGTGGCGGTGGTGGTGAGCCCGCTGATCGCGCTGATGCACGACCAGGTCGGTGCGCTGGACGAACTCGGCGTGCCGGCCGCGTTCCTGAACAGCACGCTCGAAGGCGACGAGGCGCGGCGCGTCGAGCGCGACCTGCTCGCGGGCAAGCTGACGCTGCTCTACGCCGCGCCCGAACGCATCCTGACGCCGCGCTTCATGGCCATGCTGCAGTCGCTGCACGAACGCGGCAAGCTCAGCCTCTTCGCCATCGACGAGGCGCATTGCGTCAGCCAGTGGGGGCACGACTTCCGCGAGGAATACCTGGGCCTGTCGGCGCTGCACGAGCAGTTTCCGGGCGTGCCGCGGCTGGCGCTCACCGCCACCGCCGACGACCACACCCGCGCCGACATCGTCCAGCGCCTGAAGCTCGAGGAGGCGCGCCTCTTCGTCGCCAGCTTCGACCGCCCCAACATCCGCTACACCATCGTCGAGAAGGACGACCCGAAGAAGCAGCTGCTGCGCTTCATCCGCGACGAGCACGAGGACGAGGCCGGCATCGTCTACTGCCAGAGCCGCAAGCGCGTCGAAGAAACCGCCGCCTGGCTGGCCGCCGAGGGCCTGACCGCCCTGCCCTACCACGCCGGCCTGGACGCCGACGTGCGCCGCCGCCACCAGGACCGCTTCCTGCGCGAGGACGCGGTGGTGATGGTGGCCACCATCGCCTTCGGCATGGGCATCGACAAGCCCGACGTGCGCTTCGTCGCCCACCTGGACCTGCCCAAGAACATCGAGAGCTACTACCAGGAAACCGGCCGCGCCGGCCGCGACGGCCTGCCCGCCGACGCCTGGATGAGCTACGGCCTGGCCGACGTCGTCAACCAGCGCCGCATGATCGACGACGGCGACGCCGACGACGACTTCAAGCGCCTGCAGCGCGGCAAGCTCGACGCGCTGCTGGCGCTGGCCGAGGCCCACGACTGCCGGCGCGTGCGGCTGCTGAGCTACTTCGGCCAGGACAGCACGCCCTGCGGCAACTGCGACAACTGCCTGCACCCTCCCGCCACCTGGGACGCCACCGAGGCTGCGCGCAAGGCGCTGAGCTGCATCTACCGCTTCCGCCAGCAGCACCATGGCCCGCGCAGCTTCGGCGCCGGCCACCTCGTCGACGTGCTGCGCGGCAAGGCCACCGACAAGGTGGCGCAGTACGGGCACGACAAGCTCTCGACCTACGGCGTCGGCGCCGACGTCAGCGAGGCGCAATGGCGCCTGGTGCTGCGCCAGCTCATCGCCCTGGGCCACGTGCGCAGCGAAGGCGAGTTCAACACCCTGGCGCTGTGCGACAGCGCGCGCGAGGTGCTGCGCGGCGAGGTGC
>CAIWPS010000308.1 GCA_903914615.1 uncultured beta proteobacterium
GCCAGGCCACAGCGATACAGAGGCTTCATGCGGTTCCTTCGCGTCCGGACTCGGACCTGCGCAGCGTACTGAAAGCGCTTTCAAACATCAACCCGGAGGTTTACCCGGATGACTCGCCACGTTGCCCTCTGCAGTGGCCGGGTGGCAGCCCCTGCCCCACCCCGCGCCACCCTGCCCCGCACCGGCGCCGCACCACGCCACACGGGAAAACACCATGTTGCCCAGGATTGACCGTCGGAGGTCGCGGTCCTATCCTGTGAAAGCGCTTTCAGCATGCCACCGCGAGCTCTTCCATGCAGCATCTTCGACCGAACACCGCCAGCTTCGCCGCCGCCTCGCGACCGACGGATCGCAGCGGCGCGATGCGGCGGCTGCGCCTGGCGGGCGCGCTGCTGGCCGGCCTGCTCGCGGCTGGCGCAAGCCAGGCCTACGACTACGGCCCGTTCACCCTGAACGGCTTCGTCAAGGTCGAAGGCGACCGCTACACCAACATCTGCAAGAACTGCCAGCTGTTCCCGAACGAGGAGCGGCAGCGCTTCTGGGCCGACCAGGTCATTCCCGGCGCGCCCTACGGCACGGCCAACAGCAGCGTCGTGCTGGCCCAGCCCTACCTCGGCGCCCACTTCGACCTGCCGCGCGGCTGGAAGGTGTCGGGGTTGCTGAGCCAGCGCTGGCGCAACGGCAGCGTCGACCTGCCCGGCTTCTGGTACGAGAAGAACGCCTCGATCAGCCACGAGGACTACGGCAAGCTGAGCATCGGCGCCTTCCCGACGCGGGCCTGGGGCTTCGCCGACTACCCCTTCGCCAGCGACTTCGGCCAGAGCGACACATGGTCGTCGACGGGTGCCGGCTACGGCCTGAACACCCACGCCATCCGCTATACCGCGCGCACTTTCGACGTCTTCGACGGCGACCTCGTGCTGGAAGCCACCTACGACGAAGGCAACACCGCCTTCAAGATCCACAAGCCGCATTTCCTGGAGCTGTGGTCGCGCTACTACCGCGGGCCGCTGAAGCTCGACGTGATGTACCAGGACAGCCGCAACGGCAACCCCAGCAACTGGGGCCACGCGCCCTTCACCGCCCTCTACTACAACCCGCAGTACGACAGCAAGCTCGGCGACTCGGGGCAGAGCGTGGCGGTGGCGATGGCCCGCTACCAGGTCACGCCGAAGCTCGAACTCGCCGCCGGCGCGCGCCGCAACCGCTGGAGCGGCACCTATGCGGTGTGCATGGACTTCGTGAACGGAAACTGCCTCTGGAACAACATGTTCAACACCAACTGGGGCAGCGTCAATGCCAACGGGGTGGCGAACCCGGGCTTCCCGGCAGTGTCGGTCGACTTCACCCTCGGCGCACGCTATGTGCTCGACCGCCTGAGCTTCAACACCAGCATGGTCCACCTGGGCACCGCCAAGACCGACAACCCGGTCGAGCGCGGACAGAGCAATTCGCTCACCAAGCTCACCCTGGGCACGGCCTACAACCTGCAGAACGGCCTGGTGCTCTACGGCTCGTGGAACGCCTACATCTTCGGCCAGTCGCCGCAGTCCTACGGCTGCAGCCTGGCGCCGGCACAGCGCCCCGCGGGCAGCTGCACCCTGGCGCCGCTGTCGATGCCCGGCAACAACACCTACGGGCCCGACTCGCGCGTCAGCAAGAGCAGCGTGGGCATCACCGCCGGCGCGACCTATTCGTTCTGAGGCAGACCCCATGAACTCAACCGCCTTCCGTGCCTCGTCCCTGTCCCTGCCCGCCACCTTGCTGGCGGCGCTGCTGCTGGGCCTGGCCGGCCTGCTCGCGTCGTGCGGCGGCGGCGGCACCGTGCCCTTGCCCGGGGTGCAGGCGCGCGCGCTGGACCCTTCGTTCTCCACCCGCAAGGCGGTGGCGTATTCGCCCTACCGCACCAGCGTGGCCCCCGGCACCACACCGGCTGAGACCGTGACCACGGCCGAGATCACGCAGGACCTGAACCTGCTGGTGCAGGGCGGCTTCGGCCTCATCCGCCTCTTCGACTGCCAGACCAACGCCTCGCTGCCCACGGGCGGTTCGGCCGAGATGATCTTGCAGGTCATCCAGGCCAACAGCCTGAACATCAAGGTGCAGCTGGGCATCTACATCCAGGCCGGCAACGACAACTACAACCAGGCGCAGATCGCGCGCGCCATCCAGCTCGCCACCACCTACAGCAGCATCGTGCTGGCGGTCAGCGTCGGCAACGAGAACATGGTCAGCTGGTCCTTCAACCCGGTCGACCCCGGGACCATGGCGGGCTACATCACCAAGGTGCGCAGCTCGGTGACGCAGCCGGTGACCGCCGACGACAACTGGCTGTTCTTCTCGGGCACCGACAGCAAGAGCCCGAACCCGGTGCTCAACCAGATCGACTTCGTCTCCATCCACACCTACCCGATCATCGACACCGTCACCAGCCCCGGCTCGTGGAATTGGCAGCAGACGAGCGTGGCGGCGGCGCAGCGCGCCGCGGCGATGATGGCCGCGTCCATCACCTGGGCGCAGTCGAACTACACCTCGGTGCGCAGCTACCTCGACAGCTCGGGCTACAAGGCCCTGCCCATCACCATTGGCGAGACCGGCTGGAAGGCCGTGGCCACCGGCGGCGAGACGCAGCGCGCCAGCCCCATCAACCAGACCATGTACTACCAGGGCCTGGCCGCCTGGGCCAGCTCGACGAGCCTGCCCTCCAAGCCCGCCGCGATCTTCTACTTCGAGGCCTTCGACGAGCCCTGGAAGGGCAGCGACGACGGCTGGGGCCTGTTCAACGTCAACCGCCAGGCACGCTGCGTGGTGCAGAGCCTGTACCCGGCCAACCTGTTCGCCGGCGGCGACTGCACGCTGGCCAACGCCCTGTACTACATCCCGGCCACCGGCAACCCGACCATCACCGCGAGCCGCTACACCGTGTTCGCCGACGTCGCCGTGGCCGGCGAGGCCAAGCCCACCGAAGCCATCGCCTGGACCGGATTCAACAGCCCGGCGACGGCCTTCGCCGGCAGCACCAACACCACCGCGGCACCTGCCGACGGCCCGAACAGCGAGCAGATCACGCCGGCCCCGGCGAACGCGTCGCCGATGTTCGGCTGGGGCATGATCGCCTACCTGCCGACGACGTCCGACGACCTCTCGAACTTCGTCGCCACGGGCACGCTGAACTTCAGCATCAAGTCCACCTACCCTGGCAAGATCCAGGTCGGCTTCCTCACCGGTTCGACCACGGCCAACACCGCCGTGCAGGCCTACATCGTCATCGACCCGTCGACCTCACAGTACGGCTACGTCAACGACGGCAACTGGCACAACGTGTCCATCCCCGTCAGCGCCATCGCCGCCCAGGCCACGCCGGCCTATGGGCAGCCGGCGAGCGCGAAGCTGAACATGGCGCAGGTGACGCAGCCCTTCACCATCGCCGACCTCTACGCTTCCACCGGCAAGACCAGCGGCTCTGCAGGCTACGGCAGCACCACCACCTTCTTCGTGGACAACATCTACTGGGCCAAGTGAAGCCGTTGCGCTGCTGGCTCACCGCACGCGACGGCGGCGCGCGGCTGAGCGAGCAGGCACCCCTGCCCGCGCCGGCGGACCACAGCCACCTGCCCAGCGTATGGGTGGACCCGTCGCGCCGCTTCCAGTCCCTGGAAGGCTTCGGCGGCGCCTTCACCGAAGCCGCCGCAGTGACCTGGCAGCAGCTGGGCGCCGCGCAGCGCGAGGCCCTGTTGAAGGCTTACTTCGACGCCACCGCGGGCCACGGCTACACGCTGTGCCGCGTGCACATGAACAGCTGCGACTTCGCGCTGAGCAACTATGCCCATGTCGAGATGCCCGGCGACACCGCGCTGGCCAGCTTCAACATCGAGCGCGACCGCCAGGCCCTGCTGCCCTTCATCCAGGCCGCGCTGCGCGTGGCGGGCCGGCCGATCAAGCTGCTGGTCTCGCCGTGGAGCCCGCCGGCCTGGATGAAGAGCAACGGCCAGATGAACCACGGCGGCCACCTGCGCCCGGAATGCCGCGACGCCTGGGCGCGCTGCTACGTGCGCTTCATCCAGGACTACGCCGCCGAGGGCGTGCCGGTGTGGGGCGTGTCGGTGCAGAACGAACCGGCCGCCAACCAGCGCTGGGATTCGTGCCTTTACAGCGCCGAGGAGGAACGCGACTTCGTGCGCGACCACCTCGGCCCGACTTTGCACGCCGCCGGCCTGGGCCATGTGCGCATCGTCGTCTGGGACCACAACCGCGACCTCATGGTCGAGCGCGCCAGCGTGATGTACAGCGACCCCGAGGCGGCGAAATACGTCTGGGGCACGGGCTTCCACTGGTACGGCGAGAACCACTTCGACCATGTGCAGCTGGTGCACGACGCCTGGCCCGACAAGCAGCTGCTGTTCACCGAAGGCTGCCAGGAAGGCGGCCCGCACCACGGCTCGTGGGAACTGGGCGAGCGCTACGCGCGATCGATCATCAACGACCTCAATCGCTGGACGGTGGGCTGGATCGACTGGAACCTGCTGCTGGACATGCAGGGCGGCCCCAACCATGTCGGCAACCTGTGCAGCGCGCCCATCCTGGCCGATGCCGCGACCGACACCCTGCACCACCAGAGTTCGTACTTCTACCTCGGCCACTTCGCCCGCTTCGCGCAGCCCGGCGCGCGGCGCGTGCTCTGCGCCGCGACGCGCGAGCAGCTGCCCTGCATGGCCTTCGTAAACCCCGACGGCAGCACCGCGACGGTGGTGATGAATGCGGGCGAGGACGCCATCGACTTCGCGCTGACCGTCGCCGCGCAGCGTGCCGCGGTCCACCTGCCACCGCGGTCGATCGCGACGGTCGTCAGCGACCCGGGCTGAGCCCGGCCGTTGCCGCGTTCCGGATCAGCCCGCCACGGACCCCACGAAGGCCAGCACCCACAGCAGCGCAAAGACGAAGGGCACGCCCTGCGCCGCCCAGCGCCCGCGGCGCGCCGTGCGGTGGTCGGGGGTCAGCTCGCACAGGGCGGCCAGGCCGGCGCTGTCGAAGCGGCGGCGTATCTCGTCGGTGGCCGCGATGGCGGTGTAGATGCTGACGCCGATCAGCGCCGCCACCGCGATGCCGAAGAAGGGGAAGCCGAACACCAGCCACTTCAGCTTCGCCGACGACAGCGTGCCGTAGGCGGTGAACAGCAGGCCCTCGGACAGGATCATCCACATCAGGCGGTGGTTGACCAGATTGTCCTCGTGCGTCCACTGCTCGCGCAGGGCGCGCCAGCGGTCCCAGTCGTCATGGCGGGGCGAAGTCGCTGCGCTCATCGGCGGACCGCTGGCGCAGCGGCCTCAGGCGCCGTCGCCGAACAGCGACCGCATCACCTGCTTGGGCTGGCGGTCCACGGTGAACAGGCCCCAGTGCTTCTCGGGCTCCAGCGGGTCGGGCGAGCCCTTCCAGGGTTCGTCGAAGGCCTCGAAGACGAAGATGGGGACGCCGGACTCGCGGCCCCAGCCCATCAGGTCCTGGTAGTACACGGCCTGCAGTTCCTGCGACGTGCGCTCGGGCAGGATGCCGCGGCCGTTGGAGTTCGTGGCCCACCCGGCTTCGGTGATGACGACGGGGCGCTGCGGGTACAGCCGCGCCACGCTCTCGAAGTTCTCGCGCGTGTAGTCCAGCGCTTCGTGGATGTGCTTGTACTCCCACACCGGGTAGGTGTGGATGGAGATGAAGTCCACCTCGGCGGCCAGCTCGCGCAGCTTGGTCTGCCAGGGAACGTAGTTCTCGCAGAAGGTCACCGGCTGCGTCACCCGCTGGCGCACCCAGCGCACGTAGTCGATCATCGTGTGCACCGGCACGAAGTGGTCGGTCCAGTCCACGGTGGCCTCGTTGCCCACGGCAACGGCGAAGACGATGTCGCGGTAGGCGTCGGCCAGTTCCACGGCGCGCTGCAGCTCGGCGGCGTTGGCGCGCCGGCTGGCCTCCAGCTGTTCCTCGCTGTAGGTGCCGCCCCAGGGGCAGCCGAAGTTGTTCATCTCCGGGCCCAGGTAGGCGCCCAGCATCACCTGGAAGGGCAGCCCGTCTTCGCGGATGACCTGCAACACGCGCTCGGCGTGCGTGCTGCAGTCGTACAGCCGCAGCGCGCGCCAGTGGCGCTGCAGCAGGTGCAGGTCTTCGCGGATCTCGGCCACGCTGGGGTAGACCTGCGTGTCGGGGCTCTGGCCCTGGCGGTAGCCCGAGTAGCAGATGGCGTTGCCCGGCGCCAGGTTCAGCGGACGCGCTTGGTGCAGGGTGTCACGCATATTTGGGTACGCCGTCCTTGTCCCACAAGCCCCAGTACGCACCCACGTCGCCTTCAGCGCCGACCTTCCAGGCCTCGTCGAAGGCGGCGAAGTAGAACACCTCAACGCCGTCCTGCCGTGCCCAGCGCATGGTGTCGATGAAGTAGCGCATCGCGCCCTCGGTCGAAGGCACGGCGCCGTGGAAGGCGCTGCCCTTGTCGGGCCAGCCGGTCTCGCTGACGATCACCGGCCTGCCACCCGCCACCGCCTGCGTGCGCCGCACCATGCTTTGCATGTAGGCCAGCGCCTGCTCGCGCGGGCAGCCTTCCCAGAAGGGGTAGCAGTTGGTCAGGATGACGTCGCAGGCCGCGGTGACGCGCGGGTGCTTCTCGAACAGGTAGTAGGCATCGACATAGCCCACGCGCACGCCGGGCACTGCCGCCTTGACGCGCGCGATGCAGGCCAGCAGCTCGTCCTCGCTCAGGTCCTCGCGGAGCAGCACCTCGTTGCCGACGGCGACGATGTCGGCGTGGCCGGCGCGCGCGACCTCGATCACGCCCTGAATCTCGCGCTCGTTGATCTCGCGGTCGGTGCCCAGCCAGGCGCCGACCAGCGTCTTCAGGCCCATCTCCTGCGCGATGCGTGGCGTCCGCTCGTGGCCGTCGGTGCACGAGAAGCTGCGCACCCAGCGCGTGTACGGGCGGATGAGCGAAAGGCGCTGGCGGATCTGCGCCTCGCTCACCTGTGCACCGGGCGCCTGGCCTTCGAGGTAGGGGCTGAAGCACAGGCCGGGCACCCCCGCCTGCAGCACGGCGCGCAGCTCGGCCGCCAGGGCGTCGCGCTGCGCCGGCGACAGGGGTGGCGGCACCACGGCTGCCGCGCTGCTGCCTGCGACGAAGGTGGTGCCGGCCGCACCGGCTGCGGCCCCGGCGGGCCAGGCCGGCACGTGGTCGGCCGGCGGCGCGGAGGGCGAAACGCGCTCGGCCTGCTGCGGGGCCGGGTGGAAGGGGGTGGTCATGACGATCTCCTGGGACGTGGTCGCGCTCGCGGCCGGTGGCAAGGCGAAGACCGGGGTGGCGGGCGACGACGAAGCCTGCGGCGACACGGGCGCCGCAGGTCGCGGCGCCGGCGCCGCCTGTGCCTCGCCGGCGCGGCGGCGGGCCAGTTCCTCGCCCATGCGCTGCACGGTGGCCTCGTCGAGCTCGTAGAACCACAGCGCTGCCAGCGCCACCACGGCCCCGGCGGCGGGAATGAAGCTCATCATCAGCACGATGCCGTGGACCGTCTGCGCGCCCTGCGCCACCCCTGCCTGGTAGCCGAAGAACGCAAGCAGCCAGCCTGTGCCGGCGCCGCCGATGGCCCAGCCCAGCTTCTGCGCGAACGAGGCCGCCGAGAAGGTCAGCCCGGTGGCGCGGCGGCCGCATTTCCATTCCGAGTAGTCGGCGGTGTCCGCGTACATCGCCCACACCAGCGGCGCCGTGGGCGCGGCGACGAAGCTGATCAGCGTGTTGGCGACCCAGATGACGCCGATGTTCGACGTCGGCACGAAGTAGAAGCCCGCCGTCAGCAGCGCCGTCAGCGCCATCGACGCCATGTAGAAATTGCGCTTGCCGAACTTCTTCGCCAGCGGCGACGTGACCATCACGCCGGCGATGAAGGCCGCCGCGCCTGTCGTCATCACCGGCCCGAAGTAGCCTGCGCCGCCCGGCACCACGTTCTCGAAGTAGTAGATGGCGACCGTGTTGCGAATGTTGGCGTAGGTCAGCGCGGCGATGCCCACCACGCACAGAACCACCCAGGGTCGGTTGGCGAAGAGGTCGCGCAGGTCTTCCTTCAGCGTCGACTTCTGCCCCGGCTCGGGCGCCACGCGCTCCTTCGTCAGCGCGAAGGTGATGAAGTACAGCAGCACAGCCACGCTGGCGTAGATGATCATCGTCATCTGCCAGCCGGCGGGCGCGTTCTCGCTGCCGCCGAAATACTTGGCCATCGGCATCGCGGTGTTGACGATGACGAACACCGGCAGCAGCGCCATCACGAAGCGGTAGGAACTGGCGCTGGTGCGGTCCTCGGAATGCGGCGTGAGCACGCCCAGCAGCGCCGAGTAGGGGATGTTGATGGCCGAGTAGGCGATCATCATCAGCGTCAGCGTGACGAAGGCGTAGACGACGCGGGCCGTGCCGCCGTAGGCCGGCACCGAGAAGGTGGCCACCGCACACAGCGCCATCGGCAGCGCCATCCACACCAGGTAGGGCCGGAAGTAGCCCCAGCGCGTGTGCGTGCGGTCGGCGATGGCGCCGATGACGGGGTCGACGAAGGCGTCGGCGATGCGCGTGACGAGCAGCATCGTGCCCATGGTGGCGGCGCCGAGCAGGAAGACGTCGGTGTAGAACTTGGCGATGAAGATCGAGAACATCTGCCAGAACAGGTTCGACGCCAGGTCGCCCAGGCCGTAGCCGAGCTTCTCGGTCACCGAGAGCTTGAAGCCCGCGGGCACCCCCGCACGCGCCGCCTGCGGCAGCTTCAGCGCGATGTCTTCTGCCATGGGAAGCGCCCCTTTCCACGCGGCTTGACCGGGCCGTAGCCGCCGACCTTCTCGAACACGCGCACGTAGTCCACCACCATCTCGGCCGGAAACTGCGTGGCCGTGTCAGGCACGCCGGGGAAGTTGCCGCCCACGGCCACGTTCATCAGCAGGTAGAAGGGCTGGTCGAAGGGCGCCGGCCAGGGGTGGATGTCGGCGGCGCGCCTGGGCACCACGCCGGCGCCATCGACGGTCCTGCTGCAGCTCCACCAGTGGTCGCGCGTGCTGGTGTGCACGCCGTCGACGAAGAAGCGAATCTCGCCCGGCTCCCATTCCACCGCGTAGACATGCCAGTCGGCCACCGTGCTGCCGCCCGGCAGCGGGTGGACGTGCGTGATGAGCGAGCGCTCCGGGTAGACCGAGCCGAAGTGGATACTGTTGAGCACCTCGTGCGGCCTGTCGCCGACGATCTCCATCAGGTCGATCTCGCCCGATGCCGCCCAGCCACCATAGGCATCGTCCTGCGGCAGCATCCACAGCGCCGGCCACAGGCCCTTGCCCCAAGGCACCTTGGCGCGGATCTCGAAGCGGCCGTAGGTCTTGGTGAACAGCGCGCTGCCGTCGCGCCGGCGCGTCTTCAGCCGCGCCGAGGTGTAGCCGCAGCCGTGCAGCGACTCCTTGACGGCGCGGATCGTCAGCAGGCTGTCCTTCACCGTCACGTTGGTCGCGCTGTCGGTGTAATACTGAAGCTCTTCGTTGCCCCAGCCCGGTATCCAGACATGGCTCTTGTAGTCGAAGAAGCCGTTGCCGATGTCGAAGTCCCACTTCCTGCGGTCGACTTGCGAGCCTTCGAATTCGTCGTTCCACACCAGCTTCCAGCCGGGCGGTGCAGGGGGGCGCTTGGCCATGGCAGGAACCCTTTCAGTGCAGGAGGCGGCCCTGGCCGTCGAAGGCCAGCGCCCAGGCCGC
>CAIWPS010000309.1 GCA_903914615.1 uncultured beta proteobacterium
CGGGCGCCGCGCCGTGGCGCGCGGTGCCGCCGCGCCGGCACGGGCCACGGCCACGGCCACGGCGGCGCACGACATCGACGAATCCTCGTTCACCCGCTTCTGAACATCGCCATGCAAGCCGCCCTTCAAGACACCTCCGCCGCCCCACCCATCGGCCCCGGCGGCGCGCTCTGTTCGCTGCTGCGCATGGCGGTCGGCAGCGAAGTGCTGGCCGTGCCCATCGAGGACGTGCGCGAGATCCTGCAGGTCGCTCGCCTGACGCCGCTGCCGCGCACGCCGGCCTTCGTCCGCGGCGTGATGAACCTGCGCGGCGCCGTGGTGCCGGTCATCGACCTGGCTGCGCGCCTCGGGCACGAGGCGGCCGAGATCGGCCGCCGTTCCTGCATCGTCATCGTCGAAAGCGCCGCCAGCAACCCTGCCGACGACGAGGACGGCGAGGCCGGCCACACCGCAGCGCTGGTCGTCGGGCTGCTGGTCGATGCCGTGTTCGAGGTCTTCGACCGCGCCGCGCACGAGATCGAGGCCGCGCCGGCGCTGGGCACCGGCACCGACGCCACCTACCTGCGCGGCATGACGCGCGCGGCCGGCGAGGTCATCGGCGTCATCGCACTGCCGCAGGTGCTGGCCACGCGCGAACTCGCCGCCGCCATCGCCGCCTACCAACCGCACTGATCCCGCCACCCCCGGATTGAGAGCCGCCGCCCGATGCGCAAGAACCTCCCCGTGACGCAGACCGAGTTCATGCTCGCAGACGGCATGCGGCGCACACTGCAGGCCGGCCGGCCCTGGGCCGGCCTGGTGAACCACCGGCGCAAGAACGCCGGCCCTTGCCGGCTCGCGGCGAACGCCGCGCCGGTGCCGGGCGACGGCAGAGCCACCGCCCCCAGGGCGCTGGAGGCGGCATGAGCGTCCTCTCGGCCAAGGCCTTCGAGTCGGTGACGCGGCTCTTCCACGGCGTCTCCGGCATCCGCCTGGGCGAGCACAAACAGGCCCTGGTGGCCGGCCGGCTGCAGAAGCTGGCGCAGGAGTCCGGCGAGGACAGCGTCGACGCCTATGTCGAACGCCTCGTCGGCGGCCACGCGCCGGCCGAGGAGATGACCCGCGTCATCGACCGCCTGACCACCAACGAGACCTACTTCTTCCGCGAGCCTCAGCACTTCAACGACCTCTCGGTGCGGCTGCGCGCCGAACCGCGGCGCGAATGGCAGGTGTGGAGCGCCGCCAGCTCCTCGGGCGAGGAGGCCTACAGCGCGGCCATGCTGATGGACGAGGTGCTGGGCGACGGCGCCTGGCAGATCACCGGCACCGACCTGTCCACCGCGATGGTGGAGAGCGCGCGCCGCGGCCTGTACCCGCTGGATCGCGCCCGCCTGGTGCCGCCGGCCTACCTGGGCCGCTACTGCCTGAAGGGCCAGCGCGAACACGAAGGCCAGCTGCTCGTGGCCCGCACGCTGCGCCAGCGCGTGCGCTTCCTGCAGGCCAACCTGATGCAGGAGCTGCCCAAGCTGCCTCTGTTCGACGTCATCTTCCTGCGCAACGTGCTGATCTACTTCGACAACGAGGCCAAGGGCCAGATCGTGCGCCGCGTGCTGCGCCAGCTGAAGCCGGACGGCGTGCTCTACACCGGCCACGCCGAATCGCTCTCGACCCTGGGCCTGCCGCTGCGCACGCTGGCCACCGCCATCCATGGCCACGGCTGAACGCAGCACCCTGGCCGAGCGCATGGCGCAGGCCCGCCTGCGCACCATGGCCGCCCGTGGCGCGGCCGCGGCGCCGGCAGCGGCGCCGGCGCACGGCCCCGGCTGGCAGGTGGCC
>CAIWPS010000310.1 GCA_903914615.1 uncultured beta proteobacterium
AGCAGGCGGCCGTTCTCCTCGATGCGGTCGGGCGGCCAGTAGGGGTAGGGCGGCATGCCGCCCACCAGCTCGCGGGTGGCGTAGCCGGTCATCTGGCAGAAGGCGGCGTTGACGTAGGTGACGCGGCCTTCGAGGTCCATCGCCCGCATGCCGGTGGGCATGGAGTTCTCCATCGCGCGGCGGAAGTTCGTTTCCTGCACCAGCGCGCCCTGGATCTGCGCGCGGCGGCGCATGTGGCGCCAGGTGCCCAGCAGCATCCACACCGTCAGCACCGACAGCGCCACCACCATCCAGAACAGGGTGTTGTTGACGAGGCCGATGCTGGTGCGCCAGCCCTGGCCGCGCAGCACCAGGCCGCCCAGCACCGGTGTCAGCGGTGCATCGCTGAAGATGGGCGCGCGGCGCGTGGCCTGGCCCGGCATCGCGGTGACGGTGGCGGCGAGCTGGTTGTGGTGCTCGTCGAGCACGGCGATCATGTGCCGCCGCGCCACGTCGGGGGGCACGAAATGGCGCATCAGCGCGTCGATCGAGTACTCGACGATGAGCACGCCGGCAAAGGCATTGCGGTCGAGCAGCGGGATGTGCAGCTGGAACACCGCCGTGCCGGCGTTGTCGGTGAAGGCCCGCGAGTAGGTGGGCGAGCGGCTCTCGCGGGCCGCGCGGTAGGCGCTTTCGGCGGCGCTGGGCTGGCCCGCCACCGGCAGCGCCGGTTCGGGCGCATCGCCCGAGGTCTTGACCTGGTAGAGCAGGCCCCAGTGGCTGGCCTTCAGGCGCTCGTGGGCGTCGAGCCAGGTCAGCTGGGTGACCTCCGGGCGTTCGCGCGAGAAGGCCAGCGCCAGGTCGGTGAACTGGTCGGGCCCGGCGTCGCGGCTGACGAGCTCGCGCGCCAGGCGGATGAGGCTTTCCTGGTTCTGGATCAGGCGCAGGCCGATCTGCTGCTGCGTGATCTCGATGTCGCGCTTGACCGATTCGGTCTCGCGCTCGATTTCCTCGTTGCGCAGGTACCAGAAGGCGGAAATGATCGCCGCCAGGAACAGCAAAACCGACAGCAGCGGGCCCAGCGTGGCAAACCGGTCCTGGCGGGCCGGCGACTGGCGCCGCCACCACCTGCCGAACAGGCGCCGCGGCGCCGGCGCCTGCGTTGCGGGCGCGGTGGCGGCAGGCTCGGGAGCGATTGAATCGGGCATCGGCGGCATTATCCAGGGCGGTGCGTCAGGGGTCGTTGGATATCACATTGTGAAATCAACATGCACTATTTGAAATTCAACGGTTTTATGGCAGACTCGCGCCCGATCGCAAAACCCACAACAGGAGACAAGCATGTCCGCACAGCCCGAATCGTTTCTCGGCGCCGCCGCGAACGACAGCGATGCGCAGGAAACCCGCGAGTGGCTTGACGCGCTCTCGGCCGTCATCGGCGAAGAAGGCGGCGAACGCGCGCACTTCCTGCTCGAGCAGCTGATCGACCATGCGCGCCAGGCCGGCATCGATGTGCCGTTCTCGGCCAACACGGCCTACGTCAACACCATCCCGTCCGACCAGGAGGAGCGCACCCCCGGCAACGTCGAGATCGAGGAGCGGCTGCGCACCTACATGCGCTGGAACGCGATGGCCATGGTCGTCAAGGCCAACCGCCTGCACCCGGCCGACGGCGGCGACCTGGGCGGCCACATCTCGTCCTTCGCCTCGGTGGCGACGATGTTCGGCACCGGCTTCAACCACTTCTGGCATGCCGAGAGCGAAGGCCATGGCGGCGACCTGCTCTACATCCAGGGCCACAGCGCGCCGGGCATCTACGCCCGCGCCTACATGGAGGGCCGGCTGAGCGAAGAGCAGCTGCTGAACTTCCGCCAGGAGGTCGACGGCAAGGGCATCTCGAGCTACCCGCACCCCAAGCTGATGCCCGAGTTCTGGCAGTTCCCCACCGTCTCGATGGGCCTGGGCCCGCTGATGGCCATCTACCAGGCGCGCTTCCTGAAGTACCTGCACGCGCGCGGCATTGCCGACACCGCCAAGCGCAAGGTCTGGGTGTTCTGCGGCGACGGCGAGATGGACGAGCCCGAGAGCCTGGGCGCCATCGGCCTGGCGGCGCGCGAAAAGCTCGACAACCTGGTCTTCGTCATCAACTGCAACCTGCAGCGCCTGGACGGCCCGGTGCGCGGCAACGGCAAGATCATCCAGGAGCTGGAGAGCGAGTTCCGCGGCTCGGGCTGGAACGTCATCAAGTTGCTCTGGGGCAGCTACTGGGACCCGCTGCTGGCGCGCGACAAGGAAGGCATCCTGCGCAAGGTGATGATGGACGTCGTCGATGGCGACTACCAGGCCATGAAGGCCAACGACGGCGCCTTCGTGCGCAAGAACTTCTTCGGCCGCCACCCCAAGCTGCTGGAGATGGTGGCCAAGATGAGCGACGAGGACATCTGGCGCCTGCAGCGCGGCGGCCACGACCCGCAGAAGGTCTACGCCGCATTCCACCGCGCCAACAGCCACCAGGGCCAGCCCACGGTGCTGCTGGTGAAGACGGTGAAGGGCTTCGGCATGGGCAAGAGCGGCGAGGGCAAGAACACCGCGCACCAGACCAAGAAGCTCATCGACGAGGACGTGCGCGCCTTCCGCGACCGCTTCAACGTGCCCATCCCCGACGAGCAGCTCGGCGAGATCCCCTTCTACAAGCCGGCGGACGACACGCCGGAGATGAAGTACCTGCACGAGCGCCGCCAGGCGCTGGGCGGCTACCTGCCCAAGCGCCGCACCCGCGCCGACGAAAGCTTCACGGTGCCGGCGCTGGAAGTCTTCAAGAGCGTGCTCGACGCCACCGCCGAGGGCCGCGAGATCAGCACCACGCAGGCCTACGTGCGCTTCCTGACGCAGCTGCTGCGCGACCAGGCCCTGGGCCCGCGCGTGGTGCCCATCCTGGTCGACGAGGCGCGCACCTTCGGCATGGAAGGCCTGTTCCGGCAGATCGGCATCTACAACCCGGAAGGGCAGAAGTACACGCCGGTCGACAAGGACCAGGTCATGTACTACAAGGAGACGGTCAACGGCCAGATCCTGCAGGAGGGCATCAACGAGCCCGGCGGCATGGCCAGCTGGATCGCCGCGGCGACGTCGTACTCGACGAACAACCGCATCATGGTGCCGTTCTACATCTACTACTCGATGTTCGGCTTCCAGCGCATCGGCGACCTGGCCTGGGCGGCGGGCGACATGCAGGCGCGCGGCTTCATGCTCGGGGGTACTTCGGGCCGCACCACGCTCAACGGCGAGGGCCTGCAGCACGAGGACGGCCACAGCCACATCCTGGCCGGCACCATCCCGAACTGCATCAGCTACGACCCCACCTTCGCGCACGAGGTCGGCGTCATCATCCACCACGGCCTGAAGCGCATGGTCGAGAAGCAGGACAACGTCTTCTACTACCTGACGCTGCTCAACGAGAACTACCCCATGCCGGGGCTGAAGCCTGGCACGGAAGAACAGATCATCAGGGGCATGTACCTGCTCGAAGAAGGGGCCAAGAAGACCCCGCGCGTGAACCTGCTGGGCAGCGGCACCATCCTGCGCGAGAGCCAGGCAGCGAAGCAGCTGCTCGAGGCCGACTGGGGCGTGGCGGCCAACGTCTGGAGCTGCCCCAGCTTCAACGAGCTGGCCCGCGACGGCCAGGACGTCGAACGCCACAACATGCTGCACCCCACGGCCGAGCCGCGCGTGCCCTTCGTGACGCAGCAGCTCGGGCCCCACGCCGGGCCGGTGGTGGCTTCGACCGACTACATGAAGGCCTACGCCGAGCAGATCCGCGCCTTCATCCCCAAGGGCCGCGCCTACAAGGTGCTGGGCACCGACGGCTTCGGCCGCAGCGACTTCCGCAGCAAGCTGCGCGAGCACTTCGAGGTCAACCGCCACTACATCGTCGTCGCTGCGCTGCGCGCATTGGCCGACGAGGGCACGGTGCCGGCGGCCAAGGTGGCCGAGGCGATTGCCCGGTACGGCATCGACGCCGACAAGATCAATCCGCTCTACGCATAAACCAAGAACGAACGGAGACAGGACATGAAGTGGGTCGAAGTGAAGGTGCCCGACATCGGCGACTTCAAGGACGTCGAGGTCATCGAGGTGATGGTCAAGCCCGGCGACACCGTCGTCGCGGACCAGAGCCTGCTGACGGTGGAGTCGGACAAGGCCTCGATGGAGATCCCGTCGTCGCATGCCGGCGTCGTCAAGGAGATCAAGGTCAAGCTGGGCGACAAGGTCGGTGAAGGCTCGCTGGTGCTGCTGCTGGAGGCCGCGGGAGCCGCGGCGCCGGCCCCCGCGCCCGTCGCACCTGTCGCGACCGCGATGCCCGCCGAGGCGGCGCCGTCCGCCCCGGTGCAGATCGTCGTGCCCGACATCGGCGACTTCGACGAGGTGGCCGTCATCGAGGTCTTCGTCAAGCCCGGCGACGCCGTGAAGGTCGAGCAGAGCCTGATCACGGTCGAAAGCGACAAGGCTTCGATGGAGATTCCTTCATCGCATGCCGGTGTCGTCGAGAGCCTGCTCGTGAAGGTCGGCGACAAGGTGCGCAAGGGCACCGCCATTGCCGTGCTGAAGGGCGCAGCGGGCGCGGTGGCTGCCACGGCGCCCGTTTCGGCGCCTGCCATCGCGGCGGCCGCTGCGCCGGCGGCCGCGAGCGCGGCGCTGCCCGCCCACGAACCCACGGCGCCGCAGGGCACCTTGCCGCACGCATCGCCCTCGATCCGCCGCCTGGCACGCGAACTGGGCGTACCGCTGGCCGAGGTGAAGGGCAGCGGACCCAGGGGCCGCATCACGCAGGCCGACGTGCAGGGCTTCGTCAAGGGCGTCATGGCGGGCGAGCTGAAGACCCAGGCCCAGGCTGCCAGGGCGCCCGCCACGGCCCCGGCCGTAGCGGGCGGCGGCATCCCCGGCCTGCTGCCCTGGCCGGTGGTGGACTTCGCCAGGTTTGGCCCCGTCGAGCGCAAGGACCTCAGCCGCATCAAGAAGATCAGCGGCGCCAACCTGCACCGCAACTGGGTGCTGATCCCGCACGTCACCAACAACGACGAGGCCGACATCACCGAGCTGGAAGCCTTCCGGGTGCAGCTCAACAAGGAAAACGAGAAGAGCGGCATCAAGCTCACGATGCTGGCTTTCGTCATCAAGGCCGTGGTCGCGGCGCTGAAGAAGTTTCCCGACTTCAACGCCAGCCTGGACGGCGACCAGCTCGTCTACAAGCAGTACTTCCACATCGGCTTCGCTGCCGACACGCCGAACGGCCTCGTCGTGCCGGTGCTCAAGGACGCCGACCGGAAGGGCGTGATGCAGATCGCGCAGGAGATGGGCGAGCTGTCGAAGAAGGCGCGCGACGGCAAGCTGGGCCCGGCCGACATGAGCGGCGGCTGCTTCTCGATCAGCTCGCTGGGCGGCATCGGCGGCACCCACTTCACGCCCATCATCAACGCGCCGGAGGTCGCCATCCTGGGCCTGTCCAAGGGCGCGACGAAGCCGGTCTGGGACGGCAAGGGCTTCGTGCCGCGGCTGCTGCTGCCGCTGTCGCTTTCGTATGACCATCGCGTCATCGACGGTGCTTCTGCCGCGCGCTTCAACGCCTACCTCGGCAGCCTGCTGGCGGACTTCCGCCGCATCGTCCTGTGATCCCCCGGGCTCGCTGGCGCTCGCCACCCCCCAAGGGGGCTCGCCTCCCTCGGGAGGCCCTGCGGGAGGCGCTTTGAGCACCGTCGTCGTCGCCCGCAAGGGCAGCACGCTGGCCATTGCGTCAGACTCGCTCGTCACCTTCGGCGAGACGCGCCTGCCGCCCGGCTACGAGGCCAACGACAAGATGTTCGAGATCGCCGGCTCCTGGGTCGGCGCCGTCGGCAGCACGGCGCACATGCCGGTGCTGCGCCAGGCCCTGGCGGGGCTGCCGCCGGAGGAGCTGCAGCTGCAATCGCGCGACGCCCTCTTCGACACCTTCCTGCGCCTGCACCCCAAGCTGAAGGACCGCTTCTTCCTCAACACCAAGGAACACGACAGCGACCCCTACGAGAGCAGCCAGTTCTCGATCCTGGTCGCCAACGTGCACGGCATCTTCGGTGTCGAGTCCTACCGCGAGGTCTTCGAGTTCGAGCGCTTCTGGGCCATCGGCTCGGGGCGGCGCTTCGCGCTCGGCGCCATGCACGCGGCCTACGACCGCGCGAAGTCGGCGCGCGAGGTGGCGCAGGCCGGCGTGCTGGCCGGCTGCGAGTTCGACACCAGCTCGGCCGGGCCGCTGCGCGTGCACACCTTCAAACTCAAGACCAAAGCCTGACGGAGACCCCATGGCCCTCATCGACATCAAGGTGCCGGACATCGGCGATTTCAAGGAAGTGGCGGTCATCGAGGTGCTCGTCAAGCCCGGCGACACCGTCAAGCCCGAGCAGAGCCTGATCACCGTGGAGAGCGACAAGGCCTCGATGGAGATCCCGTCGTCGGCCGGCGGCGTCGTGAAGGAACTGAAGGTCAAGGTCGGCGACAAGGTGGGCGAGGGCTCGGTCGTGTTGTCGCTGGAGACCGGTGCGGCCGCCCCGGCGGCAGCGCCACCCGCGCCGACGCACGCTGCGGCCGTGGCGGCGCCGGCGAC
>CAIWPS010000311.1 GCA_903914615.1 uncultured beta proteobacterium
ACCGCCGTGCAGGTCCGTGAGCACGAGCCCGTGGTCCCGCAGAGCCTCGCGCACCCGCGGCCGGCAGACGTAGCGCACCGGCGCCCCGGCCGCCTGCAGGCGGCCGCCGACATAGCAGCCGATGGAGCCCGCCCCCATCACGAGGACCGGGCCCGGGGCGGCGGACGTCACCGCGGCACGGGGTGCGCCAGGTCGCGCAGCACCGTCGGCCCGGCGCTGCGCTCGACCTCGGCCAGCAGGCCCTTGAAGCAGCCCAGCGGCGCCAGCAGTTCCAGCACCACGAACATCGGGCCCACCAGCAGGCCGACGATGTCGTCGGCGAAGGCGGGCTTGCGGCCCTCGTAGTAGTGGCCGACGAACTGGATCACCCAGCCCACGGCGAAGGCCCCCAGCCCCCAGCCCAGCCACGAGGCCGGTGACGCGCCCGGCAGTTGCTGGCCCAGCCAGACCAGCAGGCCCACGCCCAGCGCCGTGGCAGCACCGATGCCGAGGTGGCCGCGGCTCAGGTACCACAGCGCTGCCAGCGCGAAGACGATCCAGGCCAGCGTCGTCTGCAGGCCGCCCAGCGCCAGGTGCACCGCGCCCAGCAGCACGCCGACGCCGAAGACGATCAGCGGCACGCCGAAGAAATGGGTGACGATGTTGCGCCGGTCGCGGTGGTACTCGGCGTACTGGGCGAGCAGGGTGGCGGCAGGGCGGAAGGGCGTGGCCATGGCGGGGGACTCCTTGCGGCCCATCCTAGCGCAAGGGTCGGCCGCCGGGGCCGGCGGCTGCAGCCCTGCCTCCTAGAATCCGCGCACTCAGCACGCAGGGGCTTCGATGACCATCAAGAGCGACAAGTGGATACGCCGCATGGCGCAGCAGCACGGCATGATCGAGCCCTTCGAGCCCGGCCAGGTGCGCGTCAACGCCGAGGGCCACAAGATCGTCAGCTACGGCACCAGCAGCTACGGCTACGACATCCGCTGCGCGCCGGAATTCAAGGTCTTCACCAACATCCACAGCACCGTGGTGGACCCGAAGAACTTCGACGAGAACAGCTTCGTCGACATCAACAAGGACGTCTGCGTCATCCCGCCCAACAGCTTCGCGCTGGCGCGCACGCTCGAATACTTCCGCATCCCGCGCAACGTGCTCACCATCTGCCTGGGCAAGAGCACCTATGCGCGCTGCGGCATCATCGTCAACGTCACCCCCTTCGAGCCCGAATGGGAAGGCTACGTGACGCTGGAGTTCAGCAACACGACGCCGCTGCCGGCCAAGATCTACGCCGGCGAGGGCTGCGCCCAGGTGCTGTTCTTCGAGAGCGACGAGGTCTGCGAGACCAGCTACAAGGACCGCGGCGGCAAATACCAGGGCCAGCGCGGCGTGACGCTGCCCAAGGCCTGAACGACGAGCGAGGAGACGGCAATGAAGTGGGAAGGCCAGGACCAGAGCGACAACGTAGAGGACCGCCGCGATGCCGGCGGCGGGGGTGGCGGCTTCGGCGGCAGCGGCATCGGTGGCCGCCACATCGGCATCGGCAGCGTCGTCATCGCGCTGGTGGCGGGCTGGGTGTTCGGCATCAACCCGCTCACGGTGCTGGGGCTGCTCTCGGGCGGCGGCGGCGGGCCGGTGGTGCAGCAGCAGGCGCCTGCCGCCGCGGCGCACCGGCCGCCGGCCGACGACAAGGCGGCCGTCTTCGTCTCGACCATCCTGCGCGACACCGAAGTCGTCTGGGGCCAGATCTTCCAGGCCGCCGGACAGCGCTACGTCGACCCCAAGCTGGTGCTGTACCGCTCGGCCACGCCCACCGCCTGCGGCACCGGCGAAAGCGCCATGGGCCCCTTCTACTGCCCGGGCGACAGCAAGGTCTATCTCGACCTCGACTTCTTCGACACCCTGAGCCGCAAGCTCGGCGCGCCCGGGCAGTTCGCGCAGGCCTACGTGGTCGCGCACGAGGTCGGACACCACGTGCAGCACCTGCTGGGCGTGACCGACAAGGTCGATGCGATGCGCGCCCACCAGACCGCGGTGCAGGGCAACGCGACCTCGGTGCGCGTCGAGCTGCAGGCCGACTGCCTGGCCGGCGTCTGGGCCTTCCATTCGCAGCAGAGCAAGGGCTGGCTGGAGGCGGGCGACGTCGAATCGGCGCTCAACGCCGCCAGCCAGATCGGCGACGACACCCTGCAGCGCAACGCCCGCGGCCGCGTCGTGCCCGAGAGCTTCACCCACGGCAGCAGCGCGCAGCGCGTGGCCTGGTTCAAGCGCGGCTACGACAGCGGCAGCGTGAAGCAGTGCAACACCTTCGAGTCGGCGCTGTAGCGCGGCCGCCCGGCCCATGAAGCGCCTGGAACGCATGGCCGCGCTGCGCGGCGGCGGCAAGGGCAAGGTGGTCAGCGCCGCCGAGGCGCTGCAGCTCGTGCGCGACGGCGACACCGTGGCCAGCAGCGGCTTCGTCGGCATCGGCTTCGCCGAGAACCTGGCGGTCGCGCTGGAGCAGCGCTTCCTGGCCCAGGGCACGCCGCGCGGGCTGACGCTGGTCTATGCCGCGGGGCAGGGCGACGGCAAGGACCGCGGCCTGAACCACCTCGGGCACGAAGGCCTGGTGGCACGTGTCATCGGCGGCCATTGGGGTCTGGTGCCGAAGCTGCAGAAGCTGGCGATCGAAAACCGCATCGAGGCCTGGAACCTGCCGCAGGGCGTCATCTCGCAGCTCTTCCGCGACATCGCCGCAGGCAAGCCCGGGCACCTGTCGCGCGTCGGCCTGGGCACCTTCGTCGACCCGCGCCATGGCGGGGGCCGCATCAACGCCCGCACCACCGAAGAGCGGGTTCGGCTGATGGCCATCGACGGCGAGGAATACCTCTTCTACAAGGCCTTCCCGATCGACGTCGGCCTCATCCGCGCCACCACCGCCGACACCGACGGCAACCTGACGATGGAGCGCGAGGCCCTGACGCTGGAATCGCTGGCCATCGCGATGGCGGTGCGCAACAGCGGCGGCATCGTCATCGCCCAGGTCGAGCGCCTGGCCGAGGCGCACACGCTGCACCCGCGGCACGTCAAGGTACCCGGCATCCTGGTCGACTGCGTGGTCGTGGCCGAGAAGCCCGAGTACCACCACCAGACCTTCGCCGAGCCCTACAGCGCGGCCTTCGCCGGCGAGCTGCGCGTGCCCGCCACCCACGTGCTGCCGATGCCCTTGAACGACCGCAAGTTCATCGCCCGCCGCGCGGCGCTGGAACTGCGGCCGAACGCCGTCGTCAACCTGGGCATCGGCATGCCCGAGGGCGTGGCCGCGGTGGCGGCCGAAGAGCGCGTCATCGACCTCATCACACTCACCGCGGAACCCGGCGTCATCGGCGGCATCCCGGCCGGCGGCCTGAACTTCGGCGCCGCAGTGAACACCCAAGCCATCATCGACCAGCCCTACCAGTTCGACTTCTACGACGGCGGCGGCCTGGACATCGCCTTCCTGGGCCTGGCGCAGGCCGATGCCGAGGGCAACGTCAATGTCAGCAGGTTCGGGCCGCGGCTGGCCGGCGCGGGCGGCTTCATCAACATCAGCCAGAACGCGAAGAAGGTGGTCTTCGTCGGCTCGTTCAGCGCCGGCGGGGCGCACAAGTTCGTGCCGCAGGTGGAGCACCGCACCTTCTCGGGCCGCGAGGCCTACAAGCGCGGCCAACCGGTGCTCTACGTCACCGAGCGCTGCGTCTTCGGCCTGCACGAACGCGGCCTGGAACTGCTGGAGGTCGCGCCCGGGCTGGACCTGCAGCGCGACGTGCTCGACGCGATGGGCTTCACGCCGGTGATGGCGCGCCCGCCGCAGACGATGGACGCCGCGCTCTTCGCCGCCGCGCCGCTGGGCCTGCGCGCGCGCCTGCTGATGCTGCCGCTGGCCGACCGCTTCAACTACGACGCCGACAGCCGCACCTTCTTCATCAACTTCGAGCGCCTGTCGATACGCAGCGCCGAGGACGTCGAGGCGGTGCGGCGCGAGGTCGAGCGGCGGCTGGCGCCGCTGGGCCACAAGGTCTGGGGCGTCGTCAACTACGACCACTTCGCGCTCGACCCGCAGGTCGAGGACGACTGGGCGGCGATGGTGCGCGAACTTGTCGACCGCCACTACCTGGACGTGGCGCGCTACACCACCAGCGGCTTCCTGCGCGCCAAGCTGGGGCCGGCGCTGGCGGCGCGCGGCGTGGCGCCGCACATCTACGAAACGGCCGCCGATGCGCAGCGGGCCGTGGGCGGCGAACCACGCAGCGAATGACGCCGCCGCGCCTTGTGGCCTAATGCGGGGTTTTGTTCAGCACGAAAGCCAGCCATGGGCAACAAGATCGTCACCGAAGCCGACCGCAAGGCCACGCCGCGCCCCGTCGCACCCACCGGCGTCACCGTCACCACGGTGCGCGGCCAGAAGGTGAGCCTGGAGCGCGGCGCGCACACGCGCAGCAAGAAGAACCCCGGCAAGCGCCCGAAGAAGGGCGGCTGAGCGCGGGCCCGCCGAGGGCCTGCCGAGTCTCCCCACGGACGCGCCCATGCTGCGCATCACCGAACTGCGTCTGCCGCTGGACCATGCGGCGGCCGATTTGCGCCTGGCCATCGTCGCCCGCCTGGGCGTGCGCGACGACGCGTTGCGCGGCTTCACGGTCTTTCGCCGCGCCTGCGACGCGCGTCGCAAGAGCGCCGTGGTGCTCATCTACACCGTCGATTGCGACCTGGCCGATGAAGCGGCGGTGCTCGCACGCCTGGCGCCCGATGGCCACGTGCGCCCGGCGCCCGACACGCGCTACCGGCCTGTCGGCCACGCACCCGCCGACTTCCGCGCCGGCGCCCGGCCGCGGCCCGTGGTGGTCGGCTTCGGGCCCTGCGGCCTCTTCGCCGCACTGATCCTGGCGCAGATGGGCCTGGCGCCCATCGTGCTGGAGCGCGGCAAGGAAGTGCGCCAGCGCACCAAGGACACCTGGGGCCTGTGGCGCCAGGGCGTGCTCGATCCCGCATCGAACGTGCAGTTCGGCGAAGGCGGTGCCGGCACCTTCAGCGACGGCAAGCTGTGGAGCCAGATCAGCGACCCCCGCCACCTCACGCGCAAGGTGCTGACCGAGTTCGTCAAGGCCGGCGCGCCGGAGGAGATCCTCTACGTCAGCAAGCCCCACATCGGCACCTTCCGCCTCGTCAGCATGATCGAGAAGATGCGCGCCGACATCGTGGCCCTGGGTGGCGAGGTGCGCTTCGGGCAGCAGGTGGTCGACCTGCTCATCGAGGACGGGACGCCGCAGGGCGGGGCCCCTGCGACCCGCCGGCTGCGCGGGCTGGTGCTCGCGGGCGGCGAGGAACTGCGCGCCGACCACGTCGTGCTGGCCCTGGGCCACAGCGCGCGCGACACCTTCGCGATGCTGCAAAGCCGCGGCGTGTACCTCGAGGCCAAGCCCTTCTCGGTGGGCTTTCGCGTCGAACATCCTCAAAGCGTCATCGATCGCGCCCGCTACGGCCCCAGCGCCGGCCACCCCATCCTGGGCGCGGCCGACTACCGGCTGGTGCACCATGCGAAGAACGGCCGCGCCGTCTACAGCTTCTGCATGTGTCCTGGCGGCACCGTGGTCGCCGCGACCTCGGAGCTCGACCGCGTGGTCACCAACGGCATGAGCCAGTACAGCCGCAACGAGCGCAACGCCAACGCCGGCATCGTCGTCGGCATCTCGCCGCAGGACTACCGGCAGCGCCCGGGCGCGGGCCCGGTCGACCCGCTGGATGGCGTGGCCTTCCAGCGCACCTGGGAGTCGCGGGCCTACGAGCTCGGTGGCGGCGGTTATCGCGCCCCCGGGCAGCTGCTGGGCGACTTCGTCAAGGGCCAGCGCTCGACCGTGCTCGGCGGCGTCGAGCCCTCGTACCGGCCTGGCGTGACGCTGACCGACCTGGCCGACCCGCGTCGGCCCAGCCTGCCGGGCTACGTGCTGGAGGCCATCCGCGAAGCGCTGCCGGCGTTCGAACGCCAGATCAAGGGCTTCGCCATGCCCGACGCCGTGTTGACCGGCGTCGAGACACGCACCTCTTCACCGCTGCGCATCACGCGCGGCAAGGATTGGCAGAGCCTGAACGTGGCCGGCCTCTACCCGGCCGGCGAGGGCGCGGGCTATGCCGGCGGCATCATGTCGGCGGGCGTCGATGGTATCGAGGTGGCCGAGGCGCTGGGGGCGCGGATGCTGGCGGCGATGGGGCCTTGATGGCTCTCGTCGCCCTGGCGGTCCGCGTCAGGCAGCCACGGTACCGACCGGCGCCAGGAACGCCTCCTCCGACTGCTTGAGCAGGCTCTTCAGCAGCGGCGGCTCGAAGCGCCTGTGCAGCGAGATGGCAAAGAAGGTCTCGTACAGCCCCGGCACGACGGCGTACTCGACCAGCCGGCCGCTGCTCAGTTCGTCCTGCACCACCACGGTCGGCACCAGTGCGACGCTGTCGGAGTCGCGCGCCAGCAGGCGCAGCAGGGCCATGTCGTCGACCTCGGCGCGCAGCCGGTAGCGCAGGCCGTACTGTTCGCACAGCAGGTCGAAGCCGGCGCGGATGTCGTTGTCGCGGCCCGGCAGCAGCAGCGGCACCTCGGCCAGTTCGTCCGGGAATCGAAAGGCCTTGCGGCGCGGCCGCGGCTTGCCCACCAGGCTCACCGGCTGCCTTGCGATGCGGCGGCAGCGCCAGGGGTCCTCGGCGCTGGCATGCACGCGGCGGTTGGACAGGATCAGGTCCAGCGTGTGGACCCGCAGCCGTCCCAGCAGGTCGATGAGGTTGCCCGACTGCAGCATCAGTTCGACGTCGTCGCGCTGCAGCAGCGGCCGGATGAAGTTCTCCTGGAAGTTGCGCGACAGGGTCGCGACGGCGCCGATGCGCAGCACCTGTCGTTCCTCGCGCCGGCCCTCGCGCAGCAGACCGACCAGCTCGCTGCCCGAGGCGAAGATGGTGTCGGCGTAGCCCAGCGCCAGCTGCCCGGCCTCGGTGAGCTTCAGGCTGCGGCCCGCGCGCGTGAACAGCGGCTGCCCCAGCTGTTCTTCCAGCTGCCGGATCTGCTTGGACAGGGCCGACTGCGAGACATGCAGCTTCTCGGCGGCGCGCGTCAGGTTGCCGTCCTTCGCCACGGCCCAGAAGTAGTGCAGGTGGTGGTAGTTCAGCCGCGCCATGTCATGCGGGCCGCTTGCGACCCGCGGGGGCCGGCGCCTGCGCCGCCTTCGGGTCGAGCCCGAGCAGCATGTCGCGGAAGGTGCTCGCGGCGACGGACAGCCGCTTGTGCGTGCGGTGCAGCACGTACCACTGGCGGACGACGGGAAATCCCTCCACCGGCACCAGCACCAGGCAGCCGGCCTGCAGCTCGAGCTCGATGGTCTGCAGCGACACCACCCCCAGGCCCAGGCCGGCGCGCACCGCCTGCTTCAGCGCCTCGTTGGTGCCGAACTCGCAACCTGCCCGGTAGGCCAGGCGCTGCGTCGCGAACAGACGCTCCATCGCGGCCCGCGTGCCGGAGCCGGACTCGCGCACGACCAGCGTTTCCTGAACCATGCGCTGCAGCGGGATGGCCGGCAGCGACGCCAGCGGATGTCCGGGGGCAGCGATGACGACCAGCGGGTTGTCCATGAAGTTCTGGGCCACCACGTCCAGGCTGTCGGGCGGCTGCCCGGTGATCGCCAGGTCGGTGCTGTTGTCGGCCAGCGCGGACAGGACGAACTCGCGGTTGGCCACCTGCAGGCTCACGCGCACCCCCGGATGCAGCCGGTTGAAGTCGGCGATCAGGCGCGGCAGGAAGTAGTTGGCGGTGGACACCACGGCCAGCCGCAGCAGGCCGCGTTCGAGGCCGCGGAACTGGTCCATCGCGGCATTCAGGCCGACCATGCGGGCGGCGATGTCGCGTGCATGACCGCGCAGTTCCTGGCCCGCTTCGGTGAGGAACATGCGCTTGCCGACCTGCTCGAGCAGGGGCAGCCCGATCTGTTCCTCGAGTTGCTTCATCTGCATCGAGACGGCCGGCTGCGTCAGGTGCAGTTCGGCCGCCGCCCGCGAGATCGAACCGCAGTTCGCCACCGCTTCGAAGATGCGCAGATGTCGCAGCGTGATGTGCATGGCGTCGGGGCCTGTCGTGGGCAGCTCGGTACGGCGGGCGGGATCGTAGCAAGCCTGCGGACCGGGTCGTCCAACGTTTCCTTTTGTCTCTGGAATCGTTCGAATCAATGTATTTTACGGATGTCCTTGGCATGGCCATAGTGCGGTCCATCCCGTTCCCGGAGAGCCCGCGATGGCACTTTTGCCCGCCGACCTGCCGCCCCTGCGAGCCGCGCTGCTGGGCGCCGTGCCGCTCGCCTACGCCCTGGCTGCACTGGCGCCCGGATGGCTGGCGCGTTCGCCGCAGGCCGCCTGGCGCCTGGCGCGCGGGTGCGCCGCCGGGGCCGGCCTGGCCGCACTGCTGTCGCTGGCCTGGCTGCTGCTGGGCGGCGAAGGCCTGGCCCGCGGGCCGGCGCTGATCGCTCTGGGCGATGCCGGTACCTTCTACCCCAGCCTGCGCAGCGATGCGCTCGGCAGCACGATGCTGTTGCTGGTCGCCTTCATCGGCTGGGTCATCGTCGGCTACTCGCAGCCCTACCTCGACGGCGAGGGCGGCCAGCCGCGCTACGTCCGCGGCCTGATGCTGACGCTGGCCGCGGTCTCGCTGCTGGTGCTGGCGAACAACCTGCTGCTGCTGGCGCTGGCCTGGATCGTCACCAGCCTGTCCCTGCACGGGCTGCTGACCTTCTTCGACCGCCGGCCGCAGGCGCTGATCGCCGCCCACAAGAAATTCATCGCCAGCCGCGTCGCCGACCTCTGCCTGCTGATCGGCATCGCGCTGGTCGCAGGAACGCTGGGCACGCTGGAGATCGACCAGGCCATTGCCGCGGCGCGCGCCCTGCCGCAGACGCCGCCAGCGCTGCAGGCGGCCGCGCTGTGCATCGCCGCCAGCGCACTCCTGAAATGCGCCCAGCTGCCGGTGCATGGCTGGCTGATCCAGGTCATGGAAGCGCCGACGCCGGTATCGGCGCTGCTGCACGCCGGCGTCGTGAACCTGGGCGGCTTCCTGCTCATCCGCGTCGGCACCCTGGTCGCCGACGTGCCGGCGGCGCAGGCGCTGCTGGTGCTGGCGGGCAGCGTCACCGCCGTGGTGGCGGCGCTGGTGATGACCACGCGCATCAGCATCAAGGTCGCGCTGGCCTGGTCGACCTGCGCCCAGATGGGCTTCATGCTGATGCAGTGCGGCCTGGGCTTGCACGAACTGGCGCTGCTGCACCTGGTGGCGCATTCGCTGTACAAGGCGCATGCCTTCCTGGGGTCCGGCGGTGCGGTGGCGCAGAACCGGCTGCAGCAGATGACGCCCGCAGCGCCGCCGCTGGGCGCCGGGGCCTGGCTGGCGAGTGCGCTCGTGGGTCTGCTGCTGGTCGCCGTGGCGGCGCTGGCGTGGGGCGTGCACCCCATGCAGGCGCCGGCCTTGTGGGCCGTGGGCGGCATCCTGTCGCTGGCGCTGGCGCCGTTGCTGGCCGGCCCGTGGCGAAGCGCCGGATGGGCGGGCAGGCTGGCCGGGCTGGCCGCGGCACTGGCGGTCGCGCTGGCGTACTTCGGGCTCGAAGCGGTCAGCCGCCACTGGCTCGGCGTGCAGGCCAGGCCCGCGTCGCCGCTTCTGGTGGCCTGGGTGCTGGGCTGCTTCGCGCTGCTGTTCGCGGTGCAGGGCGCCGTGCGCGTGTGGCCGCGCGGCGCGCTGGCGCGGGGTCTCTATCCCTGGCTGTTTTCCGGGCTGTACCTGGACGAGCTCTTCACCCGCATGACCTTCCGCCTTTGGCCGGCGCGCCTGCCGCCCGTGGCCACGGCCATGCCATCCACCTCCGCCGACACGGCGGCCCACCGTGCCAGGGGAGCCCTGTGATGAATGCCGTCAGCGATGCCTTCGTCGTCTCGCAGCTCAGCATCGATGCCGCGGTCGAGCGCGCCTGCGCCCGCATCGCACCCACCTGGCCGCTCGATCGTTTCATCGCCGTCAACCCGTACTGGGGCCATCTGGAACGGCCGATGCCGGCGGCCGCGGCGCAGCTGTCCGCCCTGTCGGGCAGCACCATGCTGATGCCGCGCCGCTGGTACCGGGACCAGTGGGAAGCGGGCCGCGTGACACGCGACGCGCTGCAGGCGGCCATCGATGCCGCCGGCGCTGCGTGCACGGTCGACGAGCTGATCGCCGCACTCGACAGCGCGCCTGCGGTACCCGGGCGGCTGCCTCTGGCCACCGACCTCGCCGACGCAGGGCGCGACCTGGGGCATGCGATGGCCTGGCGCGACTATGTCACCCACCACGTCAGCCAATGCTGCGGCGCCTACTTCGACGCCGGCCAGGCCGCCTGGGGCCCCGACCACGAGGGCGGCCTGTACCCGAGCTGGCTGCGCCAGTCGGCGCACGACTTCGGGCCGGCGCTGCTGATGGGCGACACCGGCTTCACGCGCCGGCTCGCCGCGCTGCCCACCGAGCCGCAGGCGCTGATCGCCGCCGCGCTGCGTGCGCTCGGCGTGCCCGAGGCGGCGCACGAGGCCTACTGCACCGCGCTGCTGCTGAGCCTCAACGGCTGGGCCTCGTGGTGTGCGTATCGGCGCTGGCAGGCGCGGCTGGTGCAGCAGCACGACGAGCAGATCGTGCACCTGCTGGCCGTGCGGCTGGCCTGGGAATGGCTGCTGCACCAGGGCCACCCCGAAGCCGGCGTCGCCCAGGGCCTGCAGGCTGCCTGGCGTGATGTCGACATCACGGTGGCGCGGGTGCAGGCCGCGCAGCAGCACGACTGGCTGTGGCAGGCCGCGCTGGAGCGCAGCGACCAGGCACCGCTGTGCCGCGCCCTGAAGGCTCGCCCGGCGGTCGAAGCCGTCCAGGCGCCGCCCGCGGTGCAGGCGGTCTTCTGCATCGACGTGCGCTCCGAGGTCTACCGGCGCGCCCTCGAAGCCAGCAGCCCGGCGGTGCAGACGCTGGGCTTCGCCGGTTTCTTCGCGATGTTCCTTGCCTACCGTCCGCTGGGCACCGAGATGCAGCGCCCGCAGCTGCCCGGGCTGCTGGCGCCGGCGCTGTGCGTCACCGACGAGTGCGATGCGCCCGCGCTGGGCGAAGTGCTGGTGCAGCGGCGCCGCCGGCTGCTGCAGTGGCGCCAGCAATGGCAGGCCTTCCGCGGCGGTGCGGGGTCGGCATTCTCGTTCGTCGAATCCTGTGGGCTGCTCTACGCCGGCAAGCTGTTGAAGCA
>CAIWPS010000312.1 GCA_903914615.1 uncultured beta proteobacterium
AGCTGGCGCTCGAGCAGGCCGGTGACGCGGGCGTGCACCTCCACATCCTTGCTGCCCTCGGCCTGGCCGACGGCGTCGATGAGCAGCGGCACCGTCTGCTGCGTCACCGTGCGCACGCTCACCGGCATCGGCGGCGGCGTGCCACCGGGCGCGCTGCCCGCGGGCGGCTGCGCCGGGCCACAGGCCGACAGCGCCAGCAGTGCGGCCAGCCAGGGCCGGGGACGCTGGCGCGGGGACAAGGGAAGGACCGACGTGGACATGGCAAGCCCGCGAAACGAAAGGTGGCGGTGGGTTTGCGGCGCTGCGGTGCAGCGCGCGGACCGGCGGGGAATTGCGATGCCGGCCCGGTGCAGGGAAGCCCTGGAGTTTAGGCAAAGTCCAGTGCGCCTGTCCGCCTGGCGGACAACACCGCCGCGGGCCGGCCCGCGGCCGGCGGCGGGCCGCCGCTTATCCTGCGCCGATGAGTGCACGCCGGCCCAACCCGCTGTCCCTGTCCGCCGTCGTTGCCGGCTTCGTCGCCGTGCTGGTGGGCTTCACCAGTTCGGTGGTCATCGTCTTCCAGGCCGCCGCGGCCTGCGGCGCGACGCCGGCGCAGTCGGCGTCGTGGATCTGGGCGCTGGGCCTGGGCATGGGCCTGACCAGCCTGGGCCTGAGCGTGTGGACGCGCATGCCGGTGCTCACCGCGTGGTCCACGCCGGGGGCGGCGCTGCTGGTCACCGCCGGCGCTGGCGTGCCGATGGCGCAGGCGGTGGGCGCCTTCATGGTCTGCGCGCTGCTCATCACGCTGGCCGGCGCCACCGGCGCTTTCGCGCGCGTGATGGACCGCATCCCGCAGGCCCTGGCCGCCGCGCTGCTGGCCGGCGTGCTGGTGCGCTTCGCGATCGAAGCCTTCGCCTCGCTGAAGACCGACTTCGGCCTCGTCTTCACGATGTTCGCGACCTTCCTGCTGGCGCGCCGCATCCTGCCGCGCTATGCCGTGCCGGCCGTGCTGCTGGCCGGCGTGGCGGTGGCTGCGGGCCAGGGCCGGCTGCAGCTGGGCGCGGTGCAGTGGGCCCTGGCGACACCGGTGTTCACGATGCCCGAGTTCACGCTGGCGGCGACCATCGGCGTGGCGCTGCCGCTCTTCGTCGTGACCATGGCTTCGCAGAACCTGCCGGGCGTGGCGGCGCAGCGCGCGGCCGGCTATGCCGTGCCGGTGTCGCCGGCCATCGCGACCACCGGCGTGGCGACGCTGCTGCTGGCGCCCTTCGGCGGCTACGCGCTGAACCTGGCGGCCATCACCGCGGCGATCTGCATGGGCCGCGAGGCGCATGAAGATCCGTCGCGGCGCTGGGTCGCCAGCGCCTCGGCGGGCGTGTTCTACATCGTCGTCGGCTTGCTGGGCGGCGCCGTGGTCGGGCTCATCGCCGCCTTCCCGAAGGCGCTGGTGCTGGCGGTGGCGGGCTTCGCGCTGCTGGGCACCATCGGCTCGGGGCTGGCCCTGGCGATGAGGGACGAAGGGCAGCGTGAAGCGGCGCTCGTCACCTTCGTCGTCACCGCCAGCGGCCTCACGCTGTGGGGCGTGGGTGCGGCCTTCTGGGGCGTGGTTGCCGGGGCGCTGGTGCTGGCGGCGCAGCGGCTGCGACCCTTCAGCTGAGGGCGGCCTCGGCGACGCTGCCGATGCGGCAGCCGGCGCCATCGACCTGCACCACCGCGCCCACCGGCAGTGCCTGCCAGCCCGGTTCGTCCTCGCACAGCGGCTCGCTGGCGATGATGGTGCCGCGCTCGCAGCGGCGCAGGTACAGCGTCGGCGGCTTGCCGTCGCTGGCGATGCGGAAGGCCCACATGCGCTGGCCGTCGGCCACCGTGGCGGCGAAGCGCAGCGCCGGCTCGATGCCGCGTTCGCGCATCAGCGCCGTGGTGTCGTCGAAGACGCCCAGCACCGCCTCGTCGACCGCGCAGCCCTCGGCCACGCGCGCCATCGCCAGCAGGAACAGCAGCTCGGAATCGGTGGCGCCGCGGCGTTCGGCATAGAGCGCGTCGGGCAGCCGGCCTTCCAGCGTGCGGCGCAGCTGCGCGTAGCCGCCGATCTGGCCGTTGTGCATGAAGAGGTACTTGCCGTGGCGGAAGGGGTGGCAGTTCTGGCGCGAACTGGCGCCCGTGGTGGCGGCGCGCACATGGGCGAAGAACAGGCCCGAGCGCAGCGTCTGCGACAGCGCCAGCAGGTTGTCGTCGCTCCAGGCCGGCAGCGCCTCGCGGTAGATGCCGGGCTCTTCGCGTTCGCCGTACCAGCCGATGCCGAAGCCGTCGCCGTTGGTGCGCACCTTGGCCTCTTCGGCGCGCAGCGACTGGCGCATCAGCGAATGGCGCGGTTTGGCGATCAGCTCTTCGAGGTAGAGCGGCTCGCCCAGGTAGGCGGCTAGACGGCACATCGGGTAAGTCCCATTGTCACATCATCGTCACGCGGCGCCAACGCTTGAGTGCGCGAATGCGACGCCGGGCACGCCAAAGCGAGGCTTGTGCCACAGTGGCGGCCCGCTGCCCAGGAGACCGCGCGTGAAACTGCTCTTCGTTGCCGACCCGCTGGAGTCGTTCAAGACCACCAAGGACAGCACCTACGCGATGATGCGCGAGGCCGCATCGCGCGGCCATGGCCTGCTCGCTTGCGGCCCGCAGGACCTGCGCTGGCAGAGCGGCGAGCCGGTGACCGCCGCGGTGCGCGAGATCGAACTCACCAGCGACGCCCACGACTGGTTCCGCACCCTGCGCAGCGAGCGCGTGGCGCTGCGCGATGCCGGCGCCGTGCTGATGCGCAAGGACCCGCCCTTCGACCCCGAGTACTTCTACGCCACCCACCTGCTGGGCCAGGCCGAACGCGAAGGCGCCCGCGTCTTCAACAGGCCGGCGGCGTTGCGCGACCACCCGGAGAAGCTCGCCATCCTGGAGTTCCCGCAGTTCATCGCGCCGACGCTGGTCACGCGCAGCGAGGCCGACGTCAAGGCCTTCCATGCCGAGCACCGCGACATCATCCTCAAGCCGCTCGACGGCATGGGCGGCATGGGCATCTTCCGCGTCGGCGCCGACGGCCTGAACCTGGGCAGCATCGTCGAGACCCTGAACCGCGGCGGCGCCCAGACGCTGATGGTGCAGAAGTACCTGCCCGAGATCGTCAAGGGCGACAAGCGCGTGCTCGTCATCGGTGGCGAGCCGGTGCCCTATGCGCTGGCGCGCATCCCGCAGGGCAGCGAGATCCGCGGCAACCTGGCGGCCGGCGGCAAGGGCGTGGCGCAAGCGCTGAGCGCACGCGACCGCGAGATCGCCGCCCACATCGGCCCCGTGCTGGCCGCGCGCGGCCTGCTGCTGGTGGGGCTGGACGTCATCGGCGACTGCCTGACCGAGATCAACGACACCAGCCCGACCTGCTTCGCCGAGATCACCCAGCAGACCGGCTTTCCGGTGGCCAAGACCTTCATCGACGCGCTGGAGCGGGCCCTGGGCTGAGCCGGCCGCCGGCGCAGCGGACAATGCCGGCATGGCCCTGCTCACCCTCGTCGATGCCCACCTTGCCTATGGCCATGTCCCGCTGCTCGATGGCACCGGACTGTCGCTGGAGGCCGGCGAGCGCATCGCCCTCATCGGCCGCAACGGCGCCGGCAAGTCCTCGCTGCTGAAGATTCTGGCCGGGCTGGAGAAGCCCGACGACGGGCTGCTGCAGCTGCAGGGCGGGCTGCGGCGCGTCTACGTCGCGCAGGAGCCGCTGTTCGCGCCCGGCGTGACGGTCTTCGACGCCGTGGCCGAAGGTGTGGCGCAGGCGCGAGCGCTGCGCGAGCGCTTCGAACTGCACGACCCGGCCGACGACCTCGACGACCTCATGACCCGCCTGGAAGCCCTGGGCGGCTGGACCTGGGAGCAGCGCGTCGACGAGGTGCTGCAGCGCCTGCGGCTGGACGGCGCGCAGGCCGTCGAGGCGCTGTCGGGTGGCACGAAGAAGCGCGTCGCGCTGGGCCAGGCGCTGGTGGCGCAGCCCGACCTGCTGCTGCTCGACGAGCCGACCAACCACCTCGACGTCGACGCCATCGAATGGCTGCAGGACCTGCTGGTGCAGCGCCGCGGCGCACTGGTCCTGGTCTCGCACGACCGCGCCTTCATCGACGCCGTGGCCACGCGCATCGTCGAGCTCGACCGCGGCGTGCTGCGCAGCTACCCTGGCAGCTTCGCCACCTTCGAGAAGACCAAGGCGCGCGAACTGGAAGACGAGGCGCTGGAACGCGCCCGCGCCGACAAGCTGCTGGCGCAGGAGGAGGTGTGGGTGAGGAAGGGCGTGGAGGCGCGGCGCACCCGCAGCGTCGGCCGCGTGCAGCGCCTGCTCGCGCTGCGCGAGCAGCGCATGGCGCGGCGCGAGCAGCTCGGCCGCGTGCGGCTGGAGCTCGACAGCGGGCTGCCGCCGGGCAAGATCGTCGCCGAGCTCACCGACGTGACGATGCGCTACGGCGACCGCACCCTGATCGACAAGTTCAGCGCCACCATCCTGCGCGGCGACAAGGTCGGCTTGATCGGCCCCAACGGCTGCGGCAAGACGACGCTGCTCAAGCTCATCCTGGGCGAGTTGCAGCCCACCTCGGGCAAGGTGCGCCAGGGCACGCGCCTGCAGGTGGCCTACTTCGACCAGATGCGCGCCGCGCTGGACCTGGACGCGACGCTGGCCGACGCCATCAGCCCCGGCAGCGAGTGGATCGAGTTCGGCACCGAGGGCAAGGTCACGCGCAAGCACGTGATGAGCTACCTGTCCGACTTCCTGTTCTCGCCCGAGCGCGCCAACGCGCCGGTGCGCACGCTCTCGGGCGGCGAGCGCAACCGCGTGCTGCTGGCGCGGCTGTTCGCGCTGCCGGCCAACGTGCTGGTGCTCGACGAACCCACCAACGACCTCGACATCGACACCCTGGAGCTGCTGGAGGAACTGCTGCAGTCCTATGCCGGCACGGTGTTCCTGGTCAGCCACGACCGCCGCTTCCTCGACAACGTCGTCACCAGCACGCTGGCCTGGGAAGGCGACCCGGCCTACGGCGGCCGCCCCGGCCTGTGGCGCGAATACGAAGGCGGCTACGAGGACTGGAAGCAGCAGCGCGAGCGCGGCCGCGTGGCACCGGCCGCCGCGACGCCGGCCGCGCGCGCCGAGGCGCTGCCCAAGGCGGTCAAGGCCGCCAGCAAGCTGAGCTACAAGGAACAGCGCGAGCTCGACGCGCTGCCCGGCCGCATCGAGGCGCTGGAAGCCGAGCAGGCCGACATCGCCACGCGCCTGGCCAGCACCGAGCTCTACACGCAGCAGCCGCAGCAGGTGCCGGCGCTGCAGGCCCGCCACGCCGCCATCGAGACCGAGCTGCTGGCGGCGCTGGAGCGCTGGGAAGTGCTGGGGGCGCGCTAGCCAACCCGGGCTGATCGCCGCCGAACTATCCAGCCCGGGCTGATCGCCGCGGACCTGTCTAGCCCGGGCTTACAGCCGCGGACCTGTCTAGCCCGGGCTTATAGCCGCGGGGTGCGTGCGGCTGACCATCAGCGCCGCCTGCAGGTACAGCGCGTTGAGCAGCCGCACCGCGCGGTCGCGGTCGAAGCCGGGCCAGGCGGCGATCTCGCGCAGCGGCGTGGTCTGGCGGTGCAGCCGCGCCACCGCGGCGGCCAGCGTGCCGGTGAGTTCCAGCCCCTGCAGCTCGGCGCCCGGCGCGACACGGTAGGCAGCGACGCCGCCGATCTCGGGCAGCAGCGCGTCGCGCGCACCGCGCAGCGCCAGCTCCCACAGCAGCGGCCCCAGCGGTTCGGTGACCAGCGGCGCGCCGGTGTCGGCCAGCGCCGGGTCGCCGCCATCGCGCGCGGGTTCCACGCGCAGCACGCGCAGGTCGGGCAGGCGCAGCGCCAGCAGCTGGTTCAGCGCCAGCGGCGATTGCACCTGGCGCTCCGAAGGCCGCACCGTCAGCGGCAGCACGCGCTGGTCGATCTGCAGGTGCAGCAGCAGCGCGCGGCCGTGGCGCAGCGCGGCGGCCAGCACTTCCAGCATGTCCAGCGTGGCGCCGGGCGAAGCGCCTGCGGCAGCGCCGCGGTCAAAGCGCTGCAGGTCCTGCACCAGGGTCGGGTTCAGGGCGCTGAGCTGGGTGCCGCCGGCCACCGTGTCGGCGCCGCGGCCGCCGGCACCCTGGCGGCGGCCGAATTCGCTCAGGTGCATCAGCGAGACGTGTTCGGTCGGCTGGGTGGAGGGGAACATGAACGGTGGCGCAGCGGTACTTTTTCA
>CAIWPS010000313.1 GCA_903914615.1 uncultured beta proteobacterium
ACTCGCGCCTTGAAGTCCTGGCTGTAGCGCCTGCGGGTCGCAGTCTTCTCGCTTGTCATCGTGTCCACGTAAGTTGTACGTGGACAGGATCGTTATCGGTCCCCGCGCCAACTTCAAGATGGGTTGACCGCGCGCTTACGAAGCGCGAAAGCAAGCGCGCTGATGAAAGCGGTCAGCAAGCGCGAAGCTGCGCGGCGCGACCTGGTCGAACTTTTCGTGTACCTGGCCGAGACCGCAGGACTGGACATGGCCGACCGCTTGCTCGCCAACGCCGAATCCCGCTTTGCCGACCTGGCGCGGCAGCCCATGATGGGCACGCCGCTGACCCTCACGCGCCCCGAGCTCGCCAACATCCGCAAGTGGCGGGTGAAGGATTTCGACACCTGGTCTTCTACGAGCCGAGCCATGACGGCGTGTCCATCGTGCGCGTGCTGCACGCGGCCAGTGATTGGTAGAGCCTGTTGGGACTTGCGGACTAACAGTCGCCGTACTGCTCGCGGGTGTCGATCTCCGAGAAGCCTGGTGCCTGATCTCGCCAGTCGGCGAACGTGCGCACCGGAATGCTGCGCCGGATGGCTGAGCGTCCAGCCATCCCGCCTTGAACCGCTGAGATAGCCGCCGCAGTCTCGTGTCCGCGACAACTCTGTCATGGACACGATGGAACACTCGACAGGCAAGAAAGTTCGGCAGCATCCCGCTGCGTTGAGGCAGCAGGTGCTGCTGGAATGCGCCCAGCCCGGCGTGTCGGTGGCACGCGTGGCGCAGTCGCACGGCCTGAACGCGAACATGGTTCATGCTTGGCGCCTGCAGGGTCGCTTGGCATCCGCCACGCAGGATGTGAGCGCACCGGTAACTGCCGCACAGTTCATCGCACTGCCACTGCCACAGGCCAGCGCACCCGGCGCCCAGCCGGACATCCGCATCGAACTGCGCCGCGGCGCGACCACGGTCAACGTTTGTTGACCCACCCAGGCAGCAGGCGACTGGGCGAGCTGGCTGCGGGAGTGGCTAAGTTGATCCGCATCGACGCCCTGTGGCTGTACATCCAGCCGCAGGACATGCGCGCCAGCGCCGATCGCTTGCTCAACATCGTCAGCTAGGGTCTGCAGCAGCACCCCAAAGTAGACGCATGCTGCGTTCGAGATGACGCTTCTCGGATTCGTTCTAGTCAAGTATTACTCGGATCCTTCAGTTGGGGCACCCAAATCATCATATCCATCCACTTCCTCATCCCACCCGACTTCGGGCGCCTCGTCATCCTCGGGGAACGACTCGGTGTCGAATTGACTTGAATTCCGCTCGGATAGCTCGCTCCAAGCGGGTTCGTCGGACCCCTCCCAGCCAAAATCTGTATCTGGCTCTTCATCAATTTCATTAAGGTACTGCCCATGAGGCTCGGTGTCGGCTGGTTGTCCAAGTTCACTCATACGCTCTAATTCAAGCGATTCCAATCCTCTCATCTGCCGCAGTTCCGCGGTGATCAGTTGCGCTGCAATGAAACATCGCCTGTAGAGATGCGACGTGCTGATTGTTGACCCGTCCACATTTATCAGACAAGAGACGGCATGCACATGCTGATGCGGCTTATCGGTATGACAATTCGCTTCAAATCCAGTACGGTGCAATTCAAAGATGTCGCGGATCCTCCCAACAGCATAGCGCAGCTCGCTCGCGCTCAGGTCATGTTCATCAGGATCGTGCGCTAATACAAGGTGCAGGAACGCGTTCTTGAGCTTGTAGTTCCCTTGCCGGATCGCCTCCATCTCTAGAGCTTTCTGACGCACATCTCGGCCCGCAAGGTTTGTTTCCACTATCGCCGCGCCCTCTCTCTGGCTCGTGTAACTCAGCAAACCAAGGGCATGAGGTCGCAGGTACCCTAAAACGATCATGGGTCGACACCTAGAAGTTGTAGGCGGATCGTGGCAAGCACTCCCATTAAGAGTTGCACGTCACGTTGCATCTGTTGGATCGAATGCATGAAAACACTTGGATCTCTGCTTTCAGCGACGCGGATGAGCACCGACAACAGCTCGTCCAGGCCTATGTGCAATGGATGAAGGTCAAGCCACGCAGCCCTGAGTTCGGCCGCGACTATCCGCCGATGTCGCAGACCCAAGACCCTGCGCTCGCAGAAAACAGATGGCGGAAGCCCTTGACTTGCCGCTTCCTTCCAGATTGCGAGATGGTCGCTGTGGCAAAACCGCACGACAATCTTGCGGATTTTCCGCTTGCTCTCATCTACTTTGGGCCGACCGCGCTTCCGTCGATCAGACAGAACGACGGCAGACTGACCCTCGTCAGGCGAGTCACATCCGTCCGGCACTTTTTTTGATTCCATCTTCGTCATGATTTTTCCGCCACTCTAAACACATGTCCGAATGGGCCGGCCGCGAAGGCTGATCCTCAGTGAGGTCGTGCGAATTCGCAGAGGGCACAAGGACAGGGTCGACCTTGCCAGCAACGCCTGGAGTCCCGTGGCATTGATATCAATGCCTGAAGGTTTGATATCAATGCTGCGGAGCTAGACCTGGCGCATCTCTGCTGAGACACTGCAGACCTCTGTTGAGCGGCGAGAAAGGACTGACGCAATGAGTGCCGAAACCCGAAAGGAAGATTCCCGGCGAGTACGTCTCAATCTTCAGGAGTGGGACAAGATCATGAGCGAGGTTGAGGCGTTGAAGCCTGAGCAGAAGCGGCTGTCCACTGCGGAAGGGATCCGCATGATGAAAGCGACACTCTCGAAGAAGTTCCGGGAAGGTTGCAGCCCCGATCAGTTGTTGCAAATCCTCAAGTCCAGAGGTATTGACATGACCATCGCGACCTTGCAGCGATATCTCAAGAACGCCGACGTCCCATCAAGGCCAAAACGGGATGTCCAGGGCAGTAGGAAGGCGGACCAAGACGTTTCGAGCGGCTGAGGTCTGTGCCTCACAATCAAGGTCAGAAGAATGGCGGATGTGGGAGGCTGGCAGGCGTAGCCCGAAAGGCTCCGACCTCGCTGGCGAGGAGCTGCCCGTGTGGCGCCTCGGCGGTGATCGCGGTGAGTGCGGTATGAAGGGTTTCTCGATCTTGCGCCAATCCCTGTTCCAAGACATCGGCACGGCGCATGCCGCCGGCGCAAGGCCGCACCTGGCCTGCAAGATCACCGGCATCGACCTGCGCACCTTGCAGCGCTGGAAGGTCCATGAAGGCCTCACAGCGGGCGATGACAGGCCGCACGCGGTACGCCCGCCGCCAAGCCATGCCCCGAGCGGCGCCGAGCTCGCCGAGCTCGTTCGCGCGGCCAACGAGCCGCGCTTCGCGCCGATGCCGCCTGCACGCATCGTGCCCATGCTGCCCGATGACGGCGTGTACCTGGCCAGCGAGTCCACCGTCAGCCGCGTGCTGCGCGAAGACGGGCAGGCCGCGCACCGCGGCCGAGCCAAGGAGCCCCGCGCGGTGCGGCCGCCGACCACTCACGTGGCAACGGCGCCGCGACAGGTGTGGTGCTGGGACATGACCTATCTGCCACGGTAGTCGGCATGTGGTTCCACCTGTACCTGATCCTGGACCTGTACAGCCGCAAGATCGTCGGTTGGGAGCTGCACGCCACGGACGACAGCGTGCACGCTGCGCGCCTGGTGCGCCATACCGCGCTGGCCGAGGGCATCGCCACGGTGCTCACCAAGTTCGTGCTGCACGGCGACAACGGCTGAACGCTGAAGGCCACCCCTGTGCTGGCGATGCTGTACTGGCTGGGCGTCAAGCCGTGGTACTCGCGGCCTCGCGTGAGCGACGACAACACCTAGTCTTACTGTGTTAGTAAAATCAAGGCATTATGCGCACCTCTTCAAGCAAGAGGAGAACCTTGATGGAGGAACTTCGCGAGTTTGAGCGTTACCTTGGGCATCTGGGTGAGGGCTTGTCCCATGCCGACCGGAAGGCTGGGCTGCGGGGTTATTGCACCGGGCTGATGGCGCCGCTCAAGCGCAAGAGCGTGGAGCCGATGGCTTCACACCTGGCGCCGACGGCCACACGGTCAAG
>CAIWPS010000314.1 GCA_903914615.1 uncultured beta proteobacterium
CACGAGGCGGATCAGCGCGGTGCAGAAGATCAGCACGCCGATGGTGGCGCGCAGCTGCGCCTTGTCGGCGAGACGGCGCGCGAGGTAGATCGTGTAGACCGGCCCGCCGGTGCCGTATAGCGCGGTGAAGGCGCCGCCGACTAGGCCCGCGGGCCAGGCCCAGCGCGCCGAGACCGGCGCCGGCAGGCTGCGGTTGAGCAGGCTCCAGGCGGCGTAGGCCACGACGAAGCTGCCCAGCCCCAGCAGCAGCCAGCGCTCGGGCAGGCGCACCAGCAGCGTCACGCCGCCCAGCATGCCGACGGCGATGATGGGCAGCAGCCGCGCCAGTTCGGCGCGGCTGAGCTGGCGGCGGTTCCGCAAGCCCAGCAGCAGCCCGGCGCCGAGGTCGAACACCAGCATCATCGGCACCGCGAAGCGCAGCGGCAGGAACTGCGCCAGCAGCGGCACGGCGACGATGGCCGCACCGAAGCCGGTCAGCCCGTAGACCGTGTAGCCGAGCGTGACGATCGCCGCCACGGCCAGCAGCGTGGCCGTCTCCAGGTGCATGGGCGCTCAGGCGTTCTCGGGCGTCAGCAGCGACTGCCCGGGCTCGACGCGCGTGAAGCGCACGGGATCCCGGCGCAGCGAGAGTTCACCGCCCTGCCCTTGCGTGACGACGATGTAGGTCGAGCCGGGCAGCGCCCCGGTCTGCGGATGGTCCTCGCGGAAATGCGCGCCGCGCGAGTCCTCGCGCGCCAGTGCCGAGGTCGCGATGACGCGGCCGACGGCGATCAGGCTGTGCAGGTTCAGCCAGTCGTGCCAGCTGAGGTTGAAGGCGCGGTCGCCGTCGGCAACGCCGGTCTGCAGCAGCTGCGCTTCGAGTTCGTCCAGCCGCGCCAGCGCTCGCTGCAGCCCCGCCGCCGTGCGCAGGATGCCGACGTCTTCCCACATGCAGTCGAACAGCGCCTCGCGGATGGGTTCGATGCTGCCGTGCGGGTTGGCGAAGGGCCGCTCGTGGCGGGCGATGCTGGCCGCGATGGCGGCTTCGTCGGCGTCGCGCCACACGCCTTCGGCGCGCACCCAGGCCGCCATGCGGTCGCCGGCGATGCCGCCGAACACCGTCGAGTTGGCCACGCCGTTGCCGCCCAGGCGGTTCGCGCCGTGCACGCCGCCGGTGTCCTCGCCGGCCGCGAACAGGCCGTGCAAGGGCGTGCTGCAGTCGGCGCGGAAGACGACGCCGCCCATCATGTAGTGGGCCGTGGGCACGACCTCGACCTGGCCGCCGGCGAGGTCGAAGCCGCAGTCATCGCAGCGCTCGACCATGCCCTTGAACTGCCGGCGCACGTTCTCGGGCCCCAGGTGCGACATCTGGATGAAGACGCCGCCATGGGGCGAGGTGCGGCCGGCGCGCATCTCGGCGAAGATCGAGCGCGAGACGACGTCGCGCGTGGCGCGCTCCCCGCGCGGGTCGTAGCGCGCCATGAAGCGCTGGCCCTCGCCGTTGAGCAGGTGGCCGCCGGCGCCGCGCAGGCCCTCCTCGAGCACCGTGCCGGTCATGCGCGTGCCGGCGCCGGCAAGCAGACCGGTGGGGTGGAACTGCACCATCTCCATGTCGCGCAACGGCAGGCCGGCGCGCAGCGCCATGGCCAGGCCGTCGCAGCTCTTGTCGCCCGAGGGGGTGTGGTACTTGTACATGGTGGGCCCGCCGCCCGTGGCCAGCAGCACGGCGCGGGCCTGCACGAAGACGAAGCCGCCGTCGCGCATGTCGATCATCAGCACGCCGGCCAGGGCGCTGCCGTCGGCGGTCTTCACGAGCTCGATGGCCCGGTGTTCCTCCAGGCGGGCGATGCCGCGCGACCAGACCTGCTCGGACAGGCGGTTGATGATCTCGATGCCCGTGAGGTCGCCCTTGTGCACGGTGCGGTCGAAGGTCTGGCCGGCGAAGGCCTTCTGGTGCACGGTGCCGTCGGGGTTGCGGTCGAAGAAGCAGCCGAGTTCGTTCTCCAGCTCGTGGATGCGCTCGACGGCCTTCGTCACCAGCGTCCACGCCAGGTCCTGGTCGGCCAGCCACTTGCTGCCTTCGATGGTGTCCATGAAGTGGCGCTCGACCGAGTCGCCCGCGGCCAGTGCCACGTTGTAGCCGCCCTGGACCATGCGCGTGCAGCCGCACTTGCCGAGCAGGCCCTTCACGGCCACGGTGATCGACAGTTCGGGCGCGGTCTGGTGCGCGTGCAGTGCCGCGAACAGGCCGGCGCCGCCCGAGCCGAGAATCAGGATGTCGGTGCGCAGGCGCTTGATCGGCCTCATGCGGTCTTCACGCCCAGGCCCGCCAGCACCTGCGCGCGCCGCGCCTGCGCGTCGTGCGCGACGACGCCGTACAGGCTGCCGCCATGGCTGTCCATGGCCACGCGCAGCGGCCCGAAATCGCGGATGCGAAAGCGCCACAGCGACTCGGGGTTGAGGTCGTCGAGGTCGACGTCCTCGATCTGCTCGACCCAGGTCGTCTCCAGCGCCGCGGTGCCGCCGACGATCGCCAGGTAGGCGCCGCCGAGTTCGCTGAAGGCGCGTGCCGAACCCTCGCGCAGCCCGCCCTTGCCGATGACCAGGCGCACGCCGTATTGCGCCATCAGCGGCCGCGTGAAGCGCTCCATGCGGTCGGAGGTGGTGGTGCCGATGCAGACCGGCTCGTAGCCCGCAGGATGCGCGGCGCTGACCTCGACCTTGCGCACGTTGGGCGCGGTGTGGATCACCGCGTGGCCGCGCAGGTCGAAGCGGGTCGTGCGGCCGCGGTCGAACAGGTGGATCTGCGTCGCGTCGCGGATGCCGTACAGCGTGCGCTGCAGCGTCACCGTGTCGTCCACGCGCAGCGCGCGCACCTGCGCTTCGGTGACGGGCATCTCGAGCTCGTGGTGGGCCATGGGGCTGCGCTCCGCTCAATACCCGTAGCTGACGCCGGCCGGCGTGAAGCTGGCACTCGCCCGGCGCGCCGAGTGGCACTGCATGTTGACGGCGATCGGGTTCATGGTGATGTGGGTGGCGGCCAGTTCGACGTGCACCGCGAAGGCCGTCGCGTCGCCGCCCAGGCCCTGCGGGCCGATGCCGAGCTGGTTGACGGCGGCGCCGAGCTGGGCTTCCAGCGCAGCGCCGTCGGCGTCGGCGCAGTGCGTGCCCAGGGGGCGCGTGGCCGCGCGCTTGGCCAGCGCCACCGCGAGGTCGGAGGTGCCGCCCAGGCCGACGCCGACGATGGTCGGCGGGCAGGTCTTGCCGCCGGCGGCGAGCACGCAGTCGACGACGAAGGTCTTGATGGCGTCGATGCCTTCGGCCGGGATCGCCATCTTCAGGAAGGAGTTGTTCTCGGAGCCGCTGCCCTTGGGGACCATCTCGATCTGCAGACGTTGCGGCGTGTCGTCGAAGTCGATGTGGATCACCGGCACGCCGATGCCGCAGGAGCTGTGCTCGTTGCGGCGTGTCAGCGGGTGCACGACCGAGCTGCGCAGCGGGTACTCGCGCGTCGCGCGCTCGCAGCCGCGGCGCAGCGCCTGCTTCAGGGCCAGGCCGTCGACCTGCACGCCGCGGCCGATGAGCACGTTGTAGATGGGCACGCCGGTGTCCTGGCAGAGCAGGTTGTCGGTCTGCTCGGCGACCGCGATGTTGGCCACCATGGTGCCCAGCACCTGTTTGGCGGTAGCGCCGGTCTCGGCGTCGCGCAGCCGGGCCAGGCCGCTCTGGATGTCGGGCGGCAGGAGCTTGAGCGCGCGGATGTAGAGCTCCTTCGCGGCGTCTTCCACCGCCTGCAGGTCGATGTGCATGGTGCCCCTTCAGTTCGCGCTGAGCTTGCGGTTCTTCACCACCGTCGCCCAGTAGCGCGACTCGGCGTCCATGGCCTGGGCGAATTCGGCCGGCGTGTTGCCCACCGGGGTCACGCCCTGGACGTACAGGCGCGCCTTGACCTCGGTCGAGGCCAGGGCCTTGACGGTGTCGTCATGGATCTTCGCCACCAGCGCGGGCGCCAGGCCCGCCGGCGCAAGCAGGCCGAACCAGCCGCTGTTCTCGAAGCCCGGCAGGCCGCTCTCGGCCACCGTCGGCACCTCGGGCAGCTGCGCCGAACGCTGCCGGCCGGTGACGGCCAGCGCGCGCAGCCGGCCCTTGCCCAGCAGCGCCGAAGCGGCCGCGAAGTTGCCCACCATCATCTGCGTCTGGTGGCCCAGCAGGTCGGTGTAGGCCGGGGCCTCGCCCTTGTAGGGCACGTGGACGATGTCGATGCCGGCCGCGTCGGCGAACTTCTCGCCGGCCATGTGCACCTGGCTGCCCACGCCGGCGGAGCCGAAGTTGACGCGGCCCGGCCGGGCCTTGGCATAGGCGATGAGCTCTCTCACGTTCTTCACCGGGGCATCGTCGGGCACGACGACCAGCATCGGTCCGCTGGCGACGTTGGTGATGGGCAGCAGGTCCTTCTTGGTGTCGAAGGGCATGCGCTTGTACAGGTGCGGGTTGATGGTGATGCTTCCGGTGCCGAAGAGCAGCGTGTAGCCGTCGGCAGGAGACTTCGCCACCAGGTCGGCGCCGAGGTTGCCGCCGGCTCCGGCGCGGTTGTCGACCACCACCGTCTGGCCCCAGAGCTCGGCGAGCTTCTGCGCCAGCAGCCGCGCGATGACGTCGGTCGAGCCGCCGGGCGCGAAAGGCACGACGAGGTGCACGGGCTTGCTGGGCCAGTTGTCCTGCGCCCGGGCCGGCAGGCTGCCGGCGGCGAGGACGGCGGCACCGCAGGCGAGCAGGCGGCGCAGGGTGGAGCGACGAAGCCTGTTCATGTCTTGTCTCCGGGGGGGGTGTCTTGTCAGGCGAAAAGCGCAAGGGCGAAGGCCATGCCGGCGGCTGCCGCGAAGCCCAGCGCGCCGGCGATCCAGTCCTTGCGCAGGTTCGACGAAGGACCGAACTCGATGAGGAGCAGGCGCACGCCGCCGGCCATGTGCAGCGCGAGCAGGACGACCAGCCCGGCTTCCGCCCACTTGAACAGCGCCCTGTCGGTGAAGCGCAGGAAGCCGTCCAGCGCCGCCGCCCCCTGCAGCGCCTGGCCCAGCGCCCAGAAGTGCAGGGGCAGGAACAGCGCCAGCGCCAGGCCCGACAGGCGGTGCACGAGGAAGGCCCCGTAGGCGGGGTGCGAGCGCGCGCGCCAGTCGGTGCGGCGCATCATGCCGCCACCGCCCAGACCGCGCGCAGGCCCATCACAAGCAGACCGGCGCCGCAGGCTCGCCCGGCCCACAGCGCGGCGTCTTCGCCGAGCCCCCACCATTCGCGGGCGATGTTCGCCAGGCCCGACGGCACGTGCAGCGCGCAGGCGACGACGAAGACCGCGTAGAAGGCCGCGAAGGCCACGTTGCCGTGGGTGCGGCCCAGGATGGCCGCCGCGCTGAGGCCGCCGTGCACGGCATAGACCAGCACGCCCAGGTGCACCGCCACGCACAGCGCCAGCACCATGGCGCTCAGGCGTTGCCAGTACCAGCGCCGGGCCTGCGCGATGGCGCGGGCGGCGCTGCCGCTCATCCCCCCGCGGGGGGCGGCCGGCTCCGCCGGCTTGGGGGCGCTCACAGTTCGCCCCGCACGGCGGCGCGCGCGACCTTGCGCTTGAGCGCGGCGATCGCCAGCGTCGGCGCCAGCTGCTTCGGGCAGCGTTCGGTGCACGAGCCCTGGGTGTGGCAGGCATGGCAGCCGGCGTCGCCGGCGACAGCGCGCAGGCGCTCGGCCTGCTGCACGTCGCGCTCGTCGTTGACCAGGGTCCAGGCGCGGTTTAGCGCCGCCGGGCCGAGGAACTCAGGCCGCCAGCCGACGACGTCGCAGGACGCATGGCAGACGCCGCAGCCGATGCACTCGATGCCGGCATTCGCCGCCACGCGCGCGGGCGAGGCGGGCGCGATGCGCGCGAAGGCGTCGTGGCGGGTCGCGCTGCCCTTGAACTGACCGCGCGCGCGCGCCCACTTGTCGAAGAAGGCGCTCATGTCGGTGGCCAGGTCCTTGATCACCGGCAAGTGGGCCAGCGGCGCGATCTCCAGTTCGCTGCCCACACCCACCACCTTCGAGACATGGGTGCGGCAGGTCCAGCAGGCCTTGCCGTTGACCGTCATCGCGCACGACCCGCACATGCCGACGCGGCAGGCGTAGCGGTAGCTGAGCGAGGGCTCGAGATGGCGCTGGATGTGCGTGACGACGTCGAGCACGGTCTGGCTGCCCTGCCGCGGCACCTGGTAGTGCGTGAACGCGCCGGGGCCCTCGCCGGCGCCGCGCCAGACCTTCACAGTGAGCATCGTCGACATCCGTGCATGGGCCTCGTCCATGAAACCGCCGCGCATCATCGCGACGCGCGACAGAAAGGAAAAGCGAATTATTCTTTTGTCGAGCGATGAAATGACTTTAGATTCAACCGCCATGTCGTCGATCCGCACGCTCAGGAGTTTCCTCGCCGTCGCCCGGCTGGGCAGCTTCGCCGCCGCGGGCAAGGACATCGGCCTCACCGCCGCGGCCGTCGGCCAGCAGATACGGGCGCTGGAGGACGAGCTGCGCAAGTCGCTGTTCGACCGCAGCGGGCGCGCCGTCGTGCTCAACACCGCCGGCCGCGGCATGGTCGGCCCGGTGCAGGAGCTGGTGGCGCGCTACGAGGCGCTGGCCGCCGCCGAGGGCGACGCGGCGCTGAGCGGCACGGTGGTGATGGGGGCCCTGGTCTCGGCGCTGATGGGCGCCTTCGCCGACAGCCTGTGGGCACTGACGCGCCAGCACCCGGCCCTGGAGGTGACGCTGTTTGCCGGGCAGTCGGCCGACTTCGCGGCCCGGGTCGAGCGCGGCGAACTCGACGCCGCCGTCGTGACCCAGCCGCCGATGCGCCTGCCCGCCCAGCTGGTCTGGACCGCGCTCTACACCGAACCCATGGTGCTGATCGTGCCGGCCAAGCCGCATTTCACGCTGCCGGCCGACGGCGCGGCCGCGCTGGCGCAATGCCCTTTCCTGCGCTTCGATCGCCAGACCTGGACCGGCCACCTCGTCGACGAGGCCCTGGCGCAGTGCGGCGCGGCCGTCGCCACGCGCATGGAGCTGAATTCGCTGGAGGCCATCGTCGCGCTGGTGCGCCAGGGCTTCGGCGTCTCGATCGTGCCGCAGCTGGCGAACCTGAACTGGGCACGCGACCGCGCACTGCGCATCGTGCCGCTGCCGGGGGTGGACGTGAGCCGCTCGGTGGGCCTGCTGGAACGCCGGCGCCACAGCCGCGAGCGCGTCACCGAGGCCATCAAGGCCTATTTCGCGGGCGGCTGACCGCGGCCGGCTTCAGCGCCTGCCATCCCCGCTCGGCGTCACGAGGTGCCGGCAACGCCGGCAGCGTGCGCCTGCTGGTCGGCGTGGTAGCTGCTGCGCACCATCGCGCCCACGGCGGCATGGCTGAAGCCCATGGCTGCGGCCTCGCGCTCGAACATGCGGAAGGTGTCGGGGTGGACGTAGCGCCGCACCGGCAGGTGGTGGCCGCTGGGCGCCAGGTACTGGCCGAGCGTGAGCATGTCGATGTCGTGCGCGCGCATGTCGCGCATGGCCTGCAGGATCTCGTCGTCGGTCTCGCCCAGGCCCACCATCAGCCCGCTCTTGGTCGGCACGCCGGGCACCGCCTGCTTGAAGCGCTTGAGCAGGTTCAGGCTGAAGGCGTAGTCCGACCCCGGCCGCGCTTCCTTGTACAGGCGCGGAATGGTCTCCAGGTTGTGGTTCATCACGTCGGGCGGCGCCGCCTTCAGGATGTCCAGCGCGCGGTCCAGGCGGCCGCGGAAGTCGGGCACCAGCACCTCGATGCGGGTTTCGGGCGACAGCTCGCGCGTCTTCTCGATGCAGGCCACGAAATGCGCCGCGCCGCCGTCGCGCAGGTCGTCGCGGTCGACGCTGGTGATGACCACGTACTTCAGCTTCAGGGCCGCGATGGTGCGCGCCAGGTTCAGCGGCTCGTCCGCATCCAGCGGGTCGGGGCGGCCGTGGCCGACGTCGCAGAAGGGGCAGCGCCGCGTGCACTTGTCGCCCATGATCATGAAGGTGGCGGTGCCCTTGCCGAAGCACTCGCCGATGTTCGGGCAGCTGGCTTCCTCGCACACCGTGTGCAGCTTGTGCTCGCGCAGGATCTGCTTGATCTCGTAGAACCGGGTGCTCGGGCTGCCGGCCTTGACGCGGATCCACTCCGGCTTCTTCAGCACCTCGGCCGGGGCCAGGGCCACGACCTTGATGGGGATGCGCGAGGTCTTGGCCTGCGACTTCTGCTTGACGGTGGGGTCGTAGGCGGGGGAGCTCATCGGGGCGGCTGTGCCCGGGCCAGCCGGGCGCGTGCATGCGTTGCGTGGGCCCTCAGTTTACCGGCCGCCCCTTGCCCTGTCCCTTGCGCTTCCCCAGGCCCAGCGCCAGCAGGCCCGCCGCCGCCAGGGCCAGGCTGCCCGGCTCGGGCACGGCGAAGGCCAGCAGGCCGCTTTCGCTGTAGTTGTTGAAGTCCGCCGTCGGGTCGTAGTTCAGGAAGGCCAGGCCGTAGCCGCTGGCGCCGAAGAACTGGCCCGTGCCGCCCTGGATGTCGTAGTTCAGGCTCAGCTGCCCGCCCTGGCTGAGGAAGTCGCCGCCGACGCCGTCGGCCGTAACCATGCCGAAGATCGTCGAGGACAGGTCGGCGGCGGTCGTGAACTGGAAGCTGCCGGTGAGCGTCTGGCTGAGGGCGTCGATGCTGAAGGTCACCACCGAGACCAGCGAAGGCAGGTCGCCCTGGATCGTGGGCAGCACCTCGTCGATGCTGCCGACCCAGCCGCCGTTGCCACCGCCGAAGTCGGCGACGTTGCCGGCGCCGGCATAGGGCACGGCGTAGGTGACGGGGTCGGCCTGCGCGGCTAGCGGCAGGGACAGCGCGCAGGCCAGGCCGAGCAGCAGGCGGCGCGCGTGGGCGATCAGAGGGTTCATGGCGGGGGCTCCTGGAAGTGGGGGCGCGGCATGGGGCCGCTGCGCACCGTTACGCGCCCCGGACGGAAACGGATGCAAAGCCGACACCGCGGCGCGGCCTGCATCCACGGCAGCGCGGGCGGCGTAAAGGTCGGGGCCGGCGCTGTGCCGCACACCTTCGACATCAGGAGCAACCCATGAACCGTCCGATCTTCCGTGCGGCCCCGCTGGCCGCCGCCGCCATCGCTGCGCTCGCAGGTTTCGTCACCCAGGCGCAGGCCTCCAGCCACCGCGAGGCGCCCTTCATCACCACCGAGCCCAAGGCCGATGCCAGCGACTTCTACATGTTCAACAGCTACGAGGCCGGGCGCTCGGGCTACGTGACCATCCTGGCCAACTACCTGCCGCTGCAGGATGCCTACGGCGGCCCGAACTACTTCTGGCTCGA
>CAIWPS010000315.1 GCA_903914615.1 uncultured beta proteobacterium
ACACGCTGCTGCTGGCCGCCCGAAAGCTCGCGCGCCGGCCGCGCCGCATGGCCGGCCAGGCCCACGCGCTGCAGCGCCTGGGCGCAGCGTTCAGGGCGCAGCGCGCGCGGCACGCCGCGCAGCCACAGGCCCAGCCACAGGTTGGCGCGCACCGACAGGCTCAGCAAGAAAGGCCGCTGGAAGACCATCGCCGCCACCGGTGCCGGGCCGGCGCCGGCCTCGATGCGGCCGCTGCTGCACGGCACGAGGCCGTGCAGCAGGCGCAGCAGCGTCGTCTTGCCCGAGCCGTTGGCACCCACCAGCACCAGACGCTCGCCGCGGTGCAGCGCCAGGTCGACGCCCTGCAGCGCCTGCACGCTGCCGAAGCGCACGCCCGCGCCCTGCAGGCGCAGCAGCGGGCCGTTCACGCCAGCGCCTCGCGCGCCAGCCCGCTGCGCGCCTGCAGCGCGGCCGCCGCCAGGTTGATGGCGCCGACCACGCCCAGCAGCACCAGGCCCAGCGCCAGGGCCAGCGGGAGGTCGCCCTTGCTCGTCTCCAGCGCGATGCTGGTGGTCATGACGCGGGTGATGCCGTCGATGTTGCCGCCGACGATCATCACCGCGCCGACCTCGGCGATGGCACGGCCGAAGGCGGTGAGCACGATGGTCAGCGCGGCGCGGCGCTCGTGCAGCAGCAGCAGCGCGCCGGTCTGCAGCGGCGTGGCGCCCAGCGAGCGCAGCTGGTCGCCGCCTTCGCGCAGTGCGTCCAGCACCAGCCGCCGCGACAGCGCGGCCACCAGCGGCACGACGAGCAGGCTCTGGGCGATGACCATCGCCGTCGGCGTGAAGAGGATGCCCCACGAGCCCAGCGGCCCGGCGCGCGACAGCAGCAGGTAGACCGCCAGCCCGGCCACCACCGAAGGCAGCGCCAGCAGCGTGTTCACGGCCCACACCAGAGCGGCCTGGCCCGGAAAGCGCGACACCGCCAGCCAGGTGCCCAGCAACAGCCCCAGCAAGGCGCCGGCGACGCTGGCCGTGGCGCTGACGCGCAGCGACAGGCCGACGATGCGCAGCAGCGTGGCGTCGGCGCCGGCAATGAGGCTCCAGGCCAGGGCCAGGCTGTCGGTGAGGGTATGCATGTCGAGCTCGGGAACGGACGGCAGGCACGGCTGGATGGCGGCACGGCAGGCCAGGGCAACCCGGCATTCTCGTCGGCCCGCAACGCAGCGCCGATATGCTCGTGCGTGCATAGCCCGGCGCCCGTTGCAGAATCGGTGCAGACCCCGCCGGCCGCGCGGGGCACAGGACCCGAGATGCCCGAACTTGCCGAGTCGCCGCTGGCCCGCGGCGAACGCAACCTCAGCGTCGACGAGGCGCGCGCCGCCATCGCCACCGCCCTGCAGCCCGTCACCGACAGCGAGCGGCTGCCCTTGGCGCAGACGCTGGGCCGCGTGCTGGCGCAGGACCTCGTCTCGCCCATCGACGTGCCGGCCCACGACAACTCGGCCATGGACGGCTACGCCTTCGCCGGCAGCGCCCTGCGCGCCGACGGGGCGACCCGGCTGCGCTGCGTCGGCACGCTCTACGCCGGCGCGCCGCATGCCGGCACCGTGGGCGATGGCGAATGCCTGCGCATCATGACCGGCGCGGTGATGCCGGCCGGCGCCGACACCGTGGTGCCGCACGAACTCTGCCGCGTCGATGGCGAAGCGGTGACGGTCGAGCCCGGTGTGCTGCGCGCCGGCGAAAACCGCCGCCGCCGCGGCGAGGACCTCGCGCAGGGCCGGCCGGCGCTGCGTGCCGGGCGCGTGCTGCGGCCGGCCGACCTGGGCCTGGCGGCGTCGCTGGGCAGCACCGAACTGGCGGTGCTGCGGCGCCTGCGGGTGGCGCTGTTTTCCACCGGCGACGAACTGCGCCTGCCGGGCCAGGCGCTGGAACCGGGGTGCATCTACGACAGCAACCGCTACAGCCTGATGGGCGCGCTGCAGCGCCTGGGCATGGAAGTGATCGACCTCGGCCTGGTGCGCGACGACCCCGCCGCCCTGCGCGCGACCTTCGAGCAGGCGCTGGCACGGGCCGACGTGGTGCTGACCAGCGGCGGCGTCAGCATGGGCGACGCCGACCATGTGCGCACGCTGCTGGCCGAACTGGGCGAGGTCGGCTTCTGGAAGGTGGCGATGCGGCCGGGCCGGCCCTTCGCCTTCGGACCGCTGCGCCGCGGCGGCGCGCGGCCACCGGCCTGGCTGTTCGCGCTGCCGGGCAACCCGGTGGCCGCGCTGGTGACCTTCTACGCGCTGGCCCGTGGCGGCCTGCTGCACCTGGCCGGCGCGTGTGGCGAAGCGCTGCCGGTGCTGCAGGCGCGCAGCACCAGTGCCATCCGCAAGCGCCCCGGGCGCACCGAGTTCCAGCGTGCGGTCGTCGAGCCGGCCGCGGACGGCGGCTGGCAGGTGCGCCTCACCGGCTCGCAGGGTGCCGGCGTGCTGCGCAGCATGAGCGAGGCCAATGCGCTGCTGGTGCTGCGCCACGAGCAGGGCGCGGTGGCTGCCGGCGAACCGGTGGACGTCTGGCTCTTCGACGGCCTGGTCTGATAGGCCGCGGCGCGCCCGCCCGGGCCCCTCGCTAGCCGGACACCACGCGCACGGCGGCGCGCTCGGGCTCGGGTTCGGAGTCGAAGCGTTCGGCGCCCGCGTAGCAAAGGAAATGGCGGTTGGCGGCGCGGCCGAACAGCGCCATGCCCAGGCGTGACGCCAGCTCGTGCCCCATCGCCGTGACGCCATTGCGCGAGACGATGATGGGCACGCCCAGCTGCGCCGACTTCATCACCATCTCGCTCGTCAGGCGGCCCGTCGTGTAGAAGGCCTTGTCTGCCCCGCCGACGCCGTGCAGGCCCATCCAGCCGGCGATGGTGTCGATGGCGTTGTGGCGGCCCACGTCCTCGACGAAGACCAGCATCTCGCTGGTCTGCGGCTGAAGGCGGAACAGCGCGCAGCCATGCACCGAGCCGGCCTTGCGGTGGATGCTGTCCTGCTGGCGCATCGTCTCGAGCATGCGGTTGAGCGTGCCCTGGCGGATGCGCGCGGACTGGGCGTCGGGCAGCTGCACGCTGTGCAGCTGCGACATCACGTCGCCGAACACCGTGCCCTGGCCGCAGCCGGTGGTGACGACACGGTGCGCGGTGCGGGCCTCGATGTCGGCCACGCCGTGGCGGGTGCGGACGGCGGCAGCGCCGACGTCCCAGTCGACCGTCACCGACTCGACTTCCTGCACCGACGCGATCAGGCGCTGGTTCAGCAGGTAGCCCAGCACCAGCAGTTCGGGGCACTGTCCCAGCGTCATCAGGGTGACGAGTTCGCGCTTGTCGACGAAGACCGTCAACGGCCGCTCGGCCGGGATGTGGATGCTGCGGTGCTCGCCGTACTCGTCGACGATGCGGATCTCGCGCAGCAGCTCGCAGCGTGCCTGCGTCAGCCGAGGTGCCCCGGCCACCGGCACCGGCGCGACGGCAGGCGGCAGGCGCAGTTCAGGCAGCGGCGGCATGGCGGCGCGAGGGCTTCACTTCTTGGCGGCAGGCACCGCGGCCGCCTTGCCTGCGGGTGCAGCGGCAGGGCCTGGCGCGGCGGCCCCTGCCACCACCGCGGCCGGCGGCGCGTAGACGAAGGCGCCAGGGTCGGCGCAGGCCGGCGTGGCAGTGGCCGGCTTGGTTTCCTTGCCGTCCTTCTTGGCTTGGGCGTAGTACGCCGAGGCGACGCGGTCCATGCTCTTGCAGAGCTGGAAGTTGGCGACCTGGTTGCTCCACGCGGTCTTGGCCGCGGCCTCGGCGGCCTTGGCCTTGGCCTCGTCGCTGGGTGCGGGCAGCTTGGCCAGCGCCGGCCCGCTGAGCGCGAGCGCCAGGGCGAGTGCAGGCCAGAGTGGCTGGGGGTGCTTCATCGAGGTGTCTCCGTCAGGTGCGGGCGCGGCCATCAGGCCTGTGGCGAGGCCGCGCCGAGGGCCGGCGCGGCGCCCGGCGTGCGCTGGGCCGGAATCCTGCCGGCCTTGATGTCGTCGTACCAGAGCTCATGGTGGTCCTTGGCCCAGGCTTCGTCGACGTAGCCGGTGCGCATGGCCTGGAAGGCGCCGTTCAGCCCGACGGTGCCCATGTAGATGTGGACCAGGAACAGGGTCATCATCAGCACCGAGGCGCAGGCGTGGACGAGGTGGGCGATCTGCATCTGGCTGCGCACCTCGCCCAGGCCGGGCACGAGCTTGTCGAGCACCAGGCCGGAGCCGACGACGATCAGGCCGAGCGCCATGACGCCGCCCCAGAACACGACCTTCTCGCCGGCGTTGAACTTGCCCGAGGGCTCTTCATGGCCGGTGACCATGCCCTTGACCCGGAGCAGCCACTTCAGGTCGTAGGCGCGGGGGATGTTGTCGCGGATGTAGATCACGATGAAGACCAGCAGGGCCATCGCGAACAGCGGGCCGGCGAAGTTGTGCGCGGTCTTCAGCGCGTAGGTCAGCCAGCCGAACAGGGTGCCGCCGAGGATGGGCAGGATGAAGAACTTGCCGAAGGCCATGAAGATGCCCGAGACGGCGAGGACGACGAAGCAGATCGCCACCGTCCAGTGCGACACGCGTTCAAGGTAGGTGAAGCGCTCGATGATGCGGCCGGTGGGCGCGCTCTCGTGGTCGCCGCCCATGCCGCCGGTGCGCCAGTGGAACAGGCCCAGCGCGACGGCGACGATGGCCAGCAAGGCACCGCCGTAGGGAATCAGCCAGCGGTTGCGCACCTGCCGCCAGGCCTCGCCGGCGCTGGCCCAGCGCGAACCCGGGTACTGCACGAAGGGCTGGATGAGCACGCCCTTCTCGGCGCCCGGCAGCGTGCTGACGCCGGCTTCGGGCCCGGCACCGCGCACGCTGCGCCACAGCGGCGCGTTGTTGCCCGGCTGGCTCTTCGCGCGCTGGGCGTTGGTGTCGTCGGGCCGGGGCTCGGCCGGGGCGACGAAGCCCGCGGGCGGGCCCTTCGCCGCCGTCGCCGCCGCGGCCGCGCCGGCGTCGGCCGGCGGGGTCTGCGCCATGGCCGGGCCCAGCAGCGCGACGCTCAGGGCGGCGGCAGCGAGGCCTTTGAAGAGATGAAGGCTCATGGCCTGTCCTTTCCGCCGCTCACGGCATCGCGCCGGTGCGCGAATACTCGTTCTGCCCCTGCGAGCGCGAACGCATCTGCGCTTCCCAGCTCGACTCGTTGCCCGGCTTCCAGCCTGCGGCCGTGAACGCCGTCGCCGGGCCGTCGTAGGCATGGCCGTCGGCCTTGCGGTGGGTGGCCGTCTGCGGCTTCTCGCTGCAGGCCGCCAGGACCAGGCAGAGCGCGGCCAGGCCGGCGATCGCGGCGCGGCTCACGACTTCTTGCCCTCGGGCTGCGGTGCGGCCGCGCCGCCCGTCGGCTTGCCGTAGGCGGTGCCCCAGCCCCAGACTTCGCTGCCCTTGCCGCGCACCAGCACGCGGTTGCGGAAGATGTCGGCCACCTCGTCGCCGTCGCCGCCGAGCAGGGCCTTGGTGCTGCACATCTCGGCGCAGGCCGGCAGCTTGCCTTCGGACAGGCGGTTGCGACCGTACTTCTCGTTCTCGGCCTCGCTGCCGTTGGCCTCGGGGCCGCCGGCGCAGAAGGTGCACTTGTCCATCTTGCCGCGCAGCCCGAAGGTGCCGTTGCTGGGGAACTGCGGCGCGCCGAAGGGGCAGGCATAGCTGCAGTAGCCGCAGCCGATGCAGACGTCCTTGTCGTGCAGCACCACGCCCTCGTCGGTGCGGTAGAAGCAGTCCACCGGGCACACCGACATGCAGGGCGCGTCGCTGCAGTGCATGCAGGCCACCGAGATGCTCTTCTCGCCGGGCACGCCGTCGTTCAGCGTCACGACGCGACGGCGATTGACGCCCCAGGGCACGTCGTTCTCGGCCTTGCAGGCGGTGGCGCAGCCGTTGCACTCGATGCAGCGCTCGGCGTCGCAGATGAATTTCATTCGGGCCATGGGGATTCCTTAAGCGGCGCGTTCGACCTGGCAGACCGTGGTCTTGGTCTCCTGCATCATCGTCACGCTGTCGTAGCCGTAGGTGGTGGCGGTGTTGATGGCCTCGCCGCGCACCACCGGCGCAGCGCCTTCGGGGTAGTACGGCAGCAGGTCGACGCCGCCCCAGCGGCCGGAGAAGTGGAAGGGCATGAACACGGTGTCGTCGCCCACGCTCTCGGTCACGCGCGCCTTGACGCGGATGCCCTTGAACTCGGGCTGGGCCTGCATCGGCGGCGTCTTCACCCAGACGAAGTCGCCGTTGCGGATGCCGCGGTCGTTGGCGGCGCGCGGGTTGATCTCGATGAACATGTCCTGCTGCAGTTCGGCCAGCCAGGGGTTGGAGCGCGTTTCCTCGCCGCCGCCCTCGTACTCGACGAGGCGGCCGCTGGTCATGATCAGCGGGTAGGTCTTGCCGATGTCCTTGTTCTTCTCCTGCACGCTCTTGTACAGCGTGGGCATGCGCCAGAAGGCCTTCTTGTCGTCGTGCGTGGGGTACTTGGCGACGAGGTCGGGACGGTTGCTGTACAGCGGCTCGCGGTGCTGCGGAATGGGGTCGGGGAAGTTCCACACCACGGCCCGCGCCCTGGCGTTGCCGAAGGGGTGGCAGCCGTGCACCTGCATGGCGACGCGGATGATGCCGCCCGAGGGGTCGGTCTTCCAGTTCTTGCCCTCGGCGGCCTTCTGCTCGGCCTCGGTGAGGTCGCCCCACCAGCCCAGCTTCTTCAGCAGCAGGTGGTCGAACTCGGGGTAGCCGGTGGTCAGGTCGGCGCCCTTGGAATGCGAGCCGTCGGCGGCCAGCAGCGAGACGCCGTCGCGCTCGACGCCAAAGTTCGCGCGGAAGTTGCCACCGCCTTCCATCACCGTCTTGCTGGTGTCGTACAGGTTGGGGCTTCCCGGGTGCTTCAGGTCGGCGGTGCCCCAGCACGGCCAGGGCAGGCCGAAGTAGTCGCCGTCGAGCTTGTAGCCGGTCTCCTTGTCGATGCCGCCCCTGGCCTTGAGCGTGCGCACGTCGAAGACGTTCATGTTGCGCATGTGCGCCTTCAGCCGCTCGGGGGTCTGGCCCGTCATGCCGATGGTCCAGACGCACTTGTTGATCTCGCGCAGGATGGATTCGGTCTCGGGTTCCAGCATGCCGCCCTTGCCGGGCACCATCTTGTAGTTCTTGACCAGCTCCTTGCCGAAGCCCAGCTTGTCGGCGAGCTGGGCCATGATCATGTGGTCGGTGCGGCTTTCCCACAGCGGCTCGATGACCTTCTCGCGCCACTGCAGCGAGCGGTTGGACGCGGTGCAGGAGCCGCTGGTCTCGAACTGCGTGCACGCCGGCAGCAGGTAGACGCTGCGGTTGGGGTTCTGGTCCTCAGGCTTGCCCGGCATGGCGGCCATCGCCGCCGTGGCGCTGGGGAAGGGGTCGACGACGACCAGCAGGTCGAGCTTGTCCATCGCCCGCTTCATCTCCAGGCCGCGCGTCTGCGAGTTCGGCGCATGGCCCCAGAAGAACAGCCCGCGCAGGTTGCTGTCCTGGTCGATGAGCTCGTTCTTCTCCAGCACACCGTCGACCCAGCGCGACACCGTCATGCCCGACTTGGTCATCTGGCCCGGCGCGAACTGCTTCTTGATCCACTCGTAGTCGACGTCCCAGGCCTTGGCGAAGTGCTTCCAGGAACCATCGGCCAGGCCGTAGTAGCCGGGCAGCGAATCGGGGTTGGGGCCGACGTCGGTGGCGCCCTGCACGTTGTCGTGGCCGCGGAAGATGTTGGTGCCGCCGCCGCTGACGCCGACGTTGCCCAGCGCCAGCTGCAGCAGGCAGCTGGTGCGCACGACGGCGTTGCCGGTGGTGTGCTGGGTCTGGCCCATGCACCACACCACGGTGCTGGGGCGGTTCTCGGCCATGATCTTCGCGACCTTGAAGGTCGTGGCTTCGTCGACGCCGCTGGCTTCGAGCACCTTGTCCGGCGTCCACTTGGCCAGCACCTCGTCGCGCACCTTGTCCATGCCGTAGACACGGTCGGCGATGTACTGCTTGTCTTCCCAGCCGTTCTTGAAGACGTGGTACAGCACCCCGAACATGAAGGGGATGTCGGCGCCCGAACGCAGCCGCACGTACTCGTCGGCCTTGGCCGCCGTGCGCGTGTAGCGCGGGTCGACGACGATGACCTTGCAGCCGTTCTCCTTGGCGTGCAGCAGGTGCAGCATGCTCACCGGGTGGGCCTCGGCGGCGTTGGAGCCGATGTACAACGCAGCCTTCGAGTTCTGCATGTCGTTGTACGAATTCGTCATCGCACCGTAGCCCCAGGTGTTGGCGACACCCGCGACCGTGGTGCTGTGGCAGATGCGCGCCTGGTGGTCGGTGTTGTTGGTGCCCCAGAGCGACACCCACTTGCGCATCAGGTAGGCCTGCTCGTTGTTGTGCTTGCTGCTGCCGACGAAGAACAGCGCATCGGGGCCGCTCTGCTTCTTCAGCTCCTGCATCTTCTGGCTGATCTCGTCCAGCGCCACGTCCCAGGTGATGCGCTGGTACTTGCCGTTCACCAGCTTCATCGGGTACTTCAGCCGGTACTCGCCGTGGCCGTGTTCGCGCAGCGCCGCGCCCTTGGCGCAGTGGGCGCCGAGGTTGATGGGGCTGTCGAACACCGGCTCCTGGCGCACCCAGACGCCGTTCTCGACCACCGCGTCGACGGCGCAGCCCACCGAGCAGTGGCCGCAGACCGTGCGCTTGACCTCGACCTTCTTCGCTCCACCTTCGGCCTTGGCCGCGTCGGCGGCCTGGGCCTTTTTCACCAGCGTCAACTGCGAGGCGGCGATGCCGGCGCCCACGCCCAGCCCGGAGCGGCGCAGGAAGGCGCGGCGGTCCATCGTCGGCACGGCGCGCGAGACGCCGCGCGCCAGGTTGGCGACCAGACGCGAAGGCTGGGCGGCGGTGGCGGCGGATTTGCGGGTCAGCAGCATGGGGAAGTCCTCGGGCAGGGCCGCAGCGCGCGGCCGGGTGCGATGGGTGCGCGCAGCACAGCGGCGCTGCGCGGCGTCAGGGAGCCGCTCAGACGCGGGCCGTGCGGTAGTAGTGCTGCACGTGCTCGCTGAGCTGGTAGCCGCCTTCGGCGACCTTCGGTGCCGCGGCCGGCGCGGCAGCGGCCACCACGGGTGGCGTGCGCGGCAACAGCGCCGCCGCGGCGACCAGCGCGCCCGCGGTGCCGGCACCGGCGAACACCGTGCGGCGCGAAAGGGGGGCGGCTTGGCCCGGGGCACCCAACTGCTTGCTCATCTTGTGGCTCCTTCGAGGCCCGAACGCGGCATGCGCGGCCGGTGACCTGTGAATTACCGAGCATAACCCCGCCCCCTTCAATCCGGAGCCACCCGGGGCCGCTGCGACAAGTTGTCGCAAGGCGGGTCAGGATGTCTCGCGCAGACCCGCGAAGACCCTGATCATCGAGCGCCGCGGCGGGGCCTGCCGCCGACCCATGCGACCTAGAATCCGCCCCTTCGCGGGCCCACTGCCCGCAACGCCCTTATGTCCGCGCCAGCGCACCCCACCCTCCACGTTGCCGTGCAGATCGACCGCCAGCGGCAACCCAACCGCTGGGAGGACTGGCGCTTTCGCATCGCCGACGTGGCCCTGGACGAAGGCCAGTTCGGCACCCAGCCGCGGCTGCTGCGCGACGATGGCCACAGCGCCAGCTTCCTGCACCCCGGGCTGCCGGTGACGCTGTTTGCCGACGAGTGCGAGGGCTACTACCTCAACCTCAGCTCCGGCGCGCCGGTGTGGTTCGTGATGTGGCGCATCGACGAGGCCGACCCCGCGCGCGCCTGGCCCGAGTGCGTGACCCTGTCCTACCACGAGGCCGGCCGCCTGCTCGACGCGCAGGAGCGCGTCGACAACCTGCCCCTGCCCGCCGCCGTGCGCGACTGGCTCCAGGCCTTCAACGACGCCCATTACCACCCCGAGCCGAAGCAGCGCCGGCGGCCGGCGTCCTTCCGCGCCCCGGGCGAGCGCTGAAGCGGCCGCGGTGATGGACGCGCCCGAAGACTCCTTCGTCAGCCGCTGGTCGCGCCGCAAGGCGCAGGCGCGGGCCGGCGCGCTGCCCGCCGA
>CAIWPS010000316.1 GCA_903914615.1 uncultured beta proteobacterium
AGCTCGGCGCTGTTCCGCCTGCGCAGCACCGAGGACGTGATGGCGCGGCTGCACTTCCACAACACCGGGCCGGACCAGATCGCCACCGTCATCGTCGGCCAGATCGACGGCCGCGGCCTGGCCGGCGCCGGCTTCGACGAGTTGCTGTACGCGATCAACGTCGGCAAGGAGGCGGCGCAGCTGGCGCTACCGGCGCTGCGGGGCCGCGCCTACTTGCTGCACCCGGTGCACCTGGCGGCCGGCGCTGCGGACCCGCGCCCCGCCGCGCAGGCGCGCTGGGACGCGGCCACGGGTGTCTTGCGCGTGCCTCCGCGCACGGCGCTCGTCTACGTGCTGCCGGCGGCGCGCTGATCAGCCGGCAGCGGCCTGCACGGCCCGCACATCGACACCCAGCCTGGCCGCCGCATCGAGGATCTCGCGCCACGTCGTCGCATCCACCGGCACGCCTTCGGCCGTGCGCTGCGCGCGCGTGCGCCGCTCGGCGTCCCCGGCCACCTGCACCGGCCCCACGCCTTCGCGCGGCGGCGAGGCCTGCACCCATTCCAGGAAGGCCAGCGCCTCGCGTTCGAAGTCGACCACGCCGCCCAGCGCAGCGGGGTCCAGCAGCACGCTGAACATGCCGTTGAGCACGCGTTGCTTCGAGGTGTCGCCGTCGTGCTGCGTCATGCCGGCGGCCAGCGCGCCGCCCAGCAGTTCGCACATCAGCGCCAGGCCGTAGCCCTTGTGGCCGCCGAAGGTGAGCAGCGCGCCGAAGGGCGGCACCACGCTGTAGCGCGGGTCCTGCGTCGGCCGGCCCTGGTCGTCGATGAGGCAGCCCGGCGCCACCAGCTCGCCCTTGTTGTGCGCCACCCGTGTCTTGCCCTGCGCGATGACGCTGGTGGCGAAGTCCAGGATCACCGGCGCGCGCCCGGGCAGCGGCACGCCGGCGCAGAAAGGGTTGGTGCCGAAGCGCGCGTCGGCACCGCCGTGCGGCGCGACGATGGGCCGCGAGACGACGTTGACGAAGTGCATCGACACCAGCCCCGCGGCCGCCGCCTGTTCGGCCCAGGCGCCGATGCGGCCCAGGTGGTGCGCGTTGCCGAGTGCCACGATGCAGCTGCCGTGCAGGCGCGCCCGCTCGATGCCCAGCGCCATCGCCTCGCCGCCGATGACCTGGCCGAAGCCGGCCTGGCCGTCCAGCCGCAGCAGCGCGCCGCCGTCGTGCAGCACGGCAACATGCGCGTTGGGCTTGAGGCCGCCTTCGAGGTAGGCGTCGGCATAGCGCCGCAGCATGCCGATGCCATGCGAGTCGTGGCCGGTGAGGTTGGCGGCGATGAGGTTGCCGGCGACGGCGTCGACCTCGGCTTCGCTGCTGCCGAAGCCGCGCACGACGCGGCGGATGGCGTCGTTCAAGCGCGCGAGTTCGAAGAGATGGGTGTCGCTCATGCGGGGCCTGCCGCTGCGGATGGTTCGGGTGGCGCCGATGCTAAGTCGGCGGCCGGCGCCGCGCCGCCGCGGCGGGCAAACCCTGAGCGCGCACGCGTGCACGCCGCGGGCCGCCGCTCCTACACTGCCCCGGCGCCTTCAAAACCAAGATCCCGGAGACAACGATGACCTTGAACCGTCGCACCTTCTCGAAGGGGCTGGCCGCCGGCCTGGCCTTGCCCGCCGCGCTGCGCGGCGCCCGCGCCGAGGGCGCGACGATCAAGATCGGCATGTGCTCGCCGGTCACCGGCCCGGCGGCCGAGTCCGGCCGCTACGCCCAGATCGGCGCAAGGCTGGCGCTCGATGCCGTCAACAAGGCCGGCGGCGTGCTGGGCAAGCAGGTCGAACTCATCGTCGAGGACGACCAGACCACCAACCCCGGTATCGTGCTGGCGTTCTCCAAGCTCACCTCGCAGAGCGACATCGTGGCCTTTATCGGCTCGATCCGCTCGACGCAGACCCATGCCATCGCGCCCGATGTGCTGAAGGTCGGCAAGCCGGTGATGATCGGCGGCACCGACCCTACGCTCACCCACATGGGCAACCCGTGGATCTTCCGCTTCCGCCCCAACGATTCCTACTCGGGCAGCGTCATCGCCGAGTTCGGCAGCAGGACGCTGGGCAAGAAGAAGTGGGCCATCGTCCATTCCACCGACGCCTTCGGCACCGCCGGCGGCAAGGCGCTGACCACGGCGCTGGGCAAGATCGACGGCACCAGCGTGGCGCTGGACCAGGGCTATGCGAACCAGAGCCAGGACTTCACGCCCGTGGTGCTGGCCATCAAGCAGTCGGGCGCCGACATCCTGGGGTCCTACTTCACCTTCGAGAACGACCTCGGCGTGTTCGCGCGCCAGCTCCGCCAGCTCGGCGTGAACATCCCCTACGTCGGCTCGCCTTCCATCGTCAACGTCACGGCGCTGAAGCTGGCCGGGCCGGCGCTCTACGGCACCTACGGCGTGGCCGACTATGCCGAGGACAGCAGCCCGGCGTCCAAGGCCTTCGGCAAGCTCTACCGCGACGTCGCCAAGGTGGCGCCGGACAACCAGTCGTCGTGGACCTTCGACGCCATCACCGTGCTGTGCATGGCCATCAACAAGGCCGGCAAGACCGAGCCCGGCGCCATCCGCGAAGCCATCCTGGCGGTGAAGAAGCATGCCGGTGCCGAGGGCGAATACAACTTCGACGCCAACGGCGACGGCCTGCACGGCTACAACATCGTGCGCAACGAGAAGGGCACCATCGTCTTCGACAAGCACATAGAGTCGGCCTCCTGATCGCCGCGCGGCTTCTGCAGCTGAAGCGGGCCGGCGGCTGATGGACATCGTCCTGCAGTTGTTCTTCACCGGCCTGGGCATCGGCGCGGTGTATGCGCTGGTGGCCCTGGGCTTCGTGCTCATCTTCCGCGCCACCAACGTCGTCAACTTCGCGCAGGGCGAGTTCTCGATGGTTGCGGCCTACCTGATGGTGGTGTTCGCGGTCGACCTGCACTGGCCCTACGGCTGGGCCTTCCTGGCCTCGCTGGCCGGCATGGCGCTGCTGGGCGCGGTCTTCAATCTCGGCGTGTACTACCCGCTGCGCCACCGCAGCTTCCTGCCGGTGATCATCGCCACCATCGGCGCCTCGATCTTCCTCGCCAACGCCGTGCTCGCGCTCTACGGCCCGCAGCCGCAGGTGCTGCCCAGCGCCTTCGAGACGCAGGGCCTGCAGATCGGCCCCGTGTATCTGGACAGCCAGTACCTGCTGATCATGGTCGTGACGCTAGTGCTGGTGGCCTTCAACTGGTGGCTGTTCGAGCACACCATGCTGGGCAAGAAGCTGCAGGCCACCAGCCAGGACAAGGAAATGGCCTCGCTGCTGGGCATCCCGGTGGCGGGGATGATCATGTTCACCTTCGTCTATTCGGCGTTGCTCGGCGCCGTGGCCGGCATCCTGGTCGCACCCATCCTCTTCGTGTCGATCCAGATGGGTGCCACGATCGCGCTCAAGGCCTTCGCCGCGACCATCATCGGCGGCTTCGGCGACGTGCGCGGCGCCATCATCGGCGGCCTCGCCCTGGGCGTCATCGAGACCTTCGGCGCGGCCTATGTCTCGGTGCCGTACAAGGACGGCTTCGCCTTCCTGGTGCTGGTGGCCTTCCTCATCTTCAGGCCGCAGGGCCTGTTCGGCGAACGCGTGGCGGAGAAGGCGTGAGCCGGCGCGCCACGCTCGGCACGCTGGGCTACGCGCTGGCCGCGGCGGTGCTCGTCGGCGTCGTCGGCGCGCTGCCGATGAGCGACTACACGATGCACATCCTCGTGCAGACGGCCAGCTACGCCATCGCCGTCTTCGGCCTCACCGTCGTGCTGGGCCTGTGCGGGCAGATCAACCTGGCGCAGGCTGCCTTCTTCGGCTTCGGCGCCTACGCGGTGGGGCTGGTCACGTCCGACCTGCACGGCAACTTCTGGATCGGCCTCGCGCTGGGTGCGGGGCTGGCGCTGGCGCTGGGTGCGGTGCTGGGCGCCACCACCCTGCGCCTGGGCGGGCATTACCTGGCGATGGTGACGATCAGCTTCCAGCAGATCGTGACGCTGGTGATGGTGAACTGGATTCCGGTGACGCACGGCCCCGACGGCGTTTCCAAGATCGGCCGCCCGCCGGGCTTCGAGTCGCCGCACGCCTACCTGGGCCTGTGCGTGGCGCTGCTGGCCGTCGTGGGCTGGCTGGTGTGGCGGCTGCCGCAGACGCGCCTGGGCCGCGCCATGCGCGCGGTGCGCGACAACGAGCTGGCGGCCAGCGTCGCCGGCATCAGCGTATACCGCGTCAAGGTCGCGGCCTTCGCGATGTCGGCGCTGCTGGGCAGCATCGGCGGCGCACTGTTCGCCGGCGGCTTCGCCTACGTCAGCCCCGACCAGTTCAGCTTCGCCGAGTCCATCGTCTTCATCACCATGACGCTGCTCGGCGGCGTGGCGTCGCCGGTGGGCGCGGTGATCGGCACCGCGCTGCTCATCGTGCTGCCCGAGAGCCTGCGCTTCCTGAAGAGCGTGCCGGGGCTGTACCTGGCGATCTACGGCCTGGCCATCATTTTCATCATCCGCTACATGCAGGACGGCATCTGGGGCTGGGTGCAGCAGCGCGCGCGGCGCTGGTTGCCGCCGCTGCCCTTTGCCGAGGCCGCGCCGGCGCTGGTGCTCGCGCCGGCCGTGGGCAGCGCCGCGGTGGCCTTGCAGGTGCAGGACCTGAGCAAGCACTTCGGCGGCCTGAAGGCGATGGACGGCGTGTCCTTCGAGGTCCGCCGCGGCGGCGTGCACGCGCTCATCGGCCCCAACGGTTCGGGCAAGACGACGACGCTGAACGTGCTGTCGGGCCTGTACGCGGCCACCGGCGGGCAGATCACCCTCGGCGGCGCCGACATCACGCGGCTGCCGCCGCATGCGCGCACGGTCGCGGGGCTGGGGCGCACCTTCCAGAACATCCGCCTCTTCCGGTCGATGACGGCGCTGGAGAACGTCGTCATCGGCGCCGAGCAGGCCGGCCACGGCAAGGTGCAAGGCCATGCGGCGCTGGTGGCCCGCGCGCGCGCCGCGCTGGCCTTCGTGGGCCTGGAAGCGCGGGCGCAGGAACCGGTGACCGGCTTTTCCTACGGCCACCAGCGCATGATCGAGATCGCGCGCGCGCTGGCTGGCAACCCCACCCTGCTCTTGCTGGACGAGCCGGCCGCGGGGCTGAACTCGACCGAGAAGCTGAGCCTGCGCGAACTGCTGCAGCGCATCGCCGCGCAGGGGCTGACCATCCTCATCATCGACCACGACATGACGCTGGTCGCCGAGGTGGCGCAGCACATCACGGTGCTGAACTTCGGCCGCCGCATCGCCGACGGCGGCGCCGCCG
>CAIWPS010000317.1 GCA_903914615.1 uncultured beta proteobacterium
CAGCCCGGCCACGATGGAGGGCACCGCCGCCGGCAGCAGCACCTGCGTCATCGTGCGCAGGTGGCCGGCGCCCAGCATCTGCGCCGCCTCGACGTACTTGCGGTCGACCTGCCGGGCACCGCGGTAGGTGTTGATGAGCGCGGGCGGAAAGGCACCCATGAAGATGATCAGCACCGGCCCGCCGATGCCGGTGCCGAACCACAGCGCCGCGAACGGCACCCAGGCGATGGGCGCGACGAAGCGCACGGCGTCGAAGGCCGGCGAGACGATGCGGTCGAGCCAGCGGAACCAGGCCATCAGCAGGCCCAGCGGAATGCCCACCGCCGCGGCGATGGCAAAGCCCATGGCAAAGCGCTGGAAGCTGGACAGCAGGTGCTGCTGCAGCGTGTAGCCGGCAAAGGGCTCGACCAGCAGCTGGCCCAGTCGCGCCACCACGTCCCAGGGCGCGGGCAGGAAGTTGCGCGAGGTCATGCCCGACAGCGCCGCCGCCGCCCACACCGCCACGAAGGCCCCGGCGCCCGCGGCGGTGAGCCCCGCGGCGCGGCCGGCGGGCAGGCGCGGCTGCAGCATCAGGCGGCCTTCCACGGCATGGCGCGCTTTTCCAGCCACGCCAGGCCCATCGTCATGATCCAGCCGCACAGTGCCACCGCCACCATGCCGACCACGATCATGGCCGGGTAGATGTCCTGCGACGCCTGGTTGAGGATCTGGCCCAGGCCGGTCACGGCGCCCACCAGTTCCGCAGCCACCAGCGTGGTCCACGAGGCCTGCAGCGACAGCCGCAGGCCGGTGAAGATGCTGGGCAGCGCGCCCGGGATCAGCACTTCGATCCAGTGGCGCCAGCCCGTGACGCCCAGCATCGCGGCGGCCTCGAACATCGGCCGGTCGATCTGCTGCACGCCGGCCTGGCTGTTGATCACCGCGGGCACGAAGGCGGCGACGAAGATCACCATCAGCTTGGCCGCCGGGCCCAGGCCCAGCCAGACGATGGCCAGAGGGATCCAGGCCAGCGGCGGCACCGGCCGCAGCAGCAGGAAGACCGGGTTCACCAGCGCTTCCACCGTGCGGCTGGCGCCCATGGCCAGGCCCAGCGCCACGCCGACCATCGACGACAGCGCAAAGCCCGCCGTGACCAGCGCCACGCTGGTCAGCACGTGCTGGTGCAGGCGGCCGTTGCTGTAGCCCTCGGTGGCGATCTGCACGAAGGCCTGGGCAACTTCCAGCGGCATGGGAAAGCGCGCCGGCGAGATCACGCCCATCACCGCCGTCAGCAACTGCCAGGCCCCCAGCACCGCCAGCAGCACGCCTGTCGCCCAGAGCGCGGACTTTGTAATCGATTTCAATATGATCCGATGATCTGGCGACGGATGGTGATCGTCAAGCCGGGGCGGATCAGTGTTTCCCTCTATGGCTCCCAGCGGTCTCAACCGGGACCGGCCGGAAAACGCTTACATTGACGGCATGCAGCCGACCGACGCGAGCTTGCCGAACATCGAGGACGTGGCCCGCGCGGCGCGCGTCTCCACGGCCACGGTCTCGCGCGTCCTGAACCGCCCGCACTCGGTGCGCGAGGCCCTGCGCCTGCGCGTGCTGGCCGCCGTGGCGCAACTCGGCTACGTGCCGCACGCCGGCGCGCGCTCGCTGAAGCTGCAGCGCAGCGGCACCGTGGGGGCGGTGTTCCCCACCATCGACAACGCCATCTTCGCCAAGGCCATCGACACCCTGCAGCAGCGCCTGGCCGACGCCGGCCTGCAGTTGCTGATCGCCACCTGCGGCTACGACCCCGTCGTCGAGACGCGCCAGGCCCTGAACCTGATGGCCCGCGGCGCCGACGCGCTGGTGCTGTGCGGCCTGGCCCAGCAGCCCGAGCTGCTGCAGGTGCTGCGGCAGCGCGAGCTGCCCACGGTGCATGCGATGTCCTGGCCGGCGCCGCCGGGCGCGGTATGCGTGGGCTTCGACAATGCCCTTGCCATCGGGCAGGCCGTGCGCTACCTGGCGGACCTGGGCCACCGCCGCATCGCCATGCTGGCCGGCATCTCGCGCCACAACGACCGCGCAGCGGCGCGCATCGCTGGCGTGCAGCTGGCGCTGAAGAAGGCGCGGCTCAAGCTGGCGCCACAGCACCTGGTCGAGCGGCGCTACGGCCTGGCCGAGGCGCGGGAGGGGTTCCGCCAGCTCATGGCCGCGTCGCCGGCGCCCACCGCCATCGTCTGCGGCAACGACGTGCTGGCCTTCGGCGCGCTGCTGGAGGCGCGCAGGATGGGCATCACGGTGCCGCGCGACCTGTCGGTCATCGGCTTCGACGACCTCGAGATGGCGCGCCACCTGCAGCCCGCGCTGACCACGCTGCACGTGCCCACCGACGTGCTGTGGCGCACCGTGGCCGACCGCATCGTCGCGGCGCTGGCGCAGCAGCCGGTGCCCGCGGCCACCGAGGTCGAGGTCGAGCTGGTGGTGCGCGAGTCCAGCGGCCCGGTGCCGCGGCCGTGAACGGATGCACCTCGGGCCGGCGCCCCCGCCTGGGCGCCGGCCCGACCGCCAGCAACACCTGATACAGCCCCTCCGGGCCGGGCCGCCTTGCGCCTGGGCGCCTTCGGCGGCACATTATCGACACCCCCTCGTTCGAGGGGGGTGAGGTGACCATGCTGAACAAGCTCGCAGGTCTGGCAGCCTCGGCGCTGCTGTTCGCGGCGCAGGTCTCGGCCCAGACGCCCATCGTCATCCACCACATCGGCCCCTTCACGGGCGTGCTGGCGGCGTCGAACAAGGAGTCGGTGGAAGGCGCGCAGCTCTATCTGGACGCCTTGAACGCGCGCGGCGGCGTGCAGGGCCGGCCGGTCAAGCTGGAAACGCTGGACGACGCCCAGGACCCCAAGCGCACGGTGGCCCTCTTCGACCAGCTGGTGGCCGAGCAGAAGCTGCTGGCGCTGCTGCTGCCGCGCAGCACGCCCTCGATGGAGGCGCTGCTGCCGGGGGTGGCGAAGAATGGCATCCCGGTGGTGGGGCCGCAGACCGGCGGCTCCTTCGTCAACCAGCCTCCCAAGCGCGAGATCTTCACCCTGCGCGCCAGCTACCAGAAGGAGGCCGAGGGCGCGATCCGGCTCCAGCATTCCATCGGCGTGCGCAAATTCGCCCTCGTGCTGGCCGACGACGCCTTCGGCCGCGACACGCTGATCAACATCGACCGCGTCTTCAAGGAACTGCAGATCGTGCCGGTGGCCAGCACCAAGGTCGACAACCGCAAGCCCGACGTCACCGAGCCCGTGCGCACGGTGCTGGCGGCCAAGCCGCAGGTGGTGCTGCTGATCGTCAGCAGCAAGGCCGGCTCGGACTTCGTGAAGACCTACAACAAGCTGGGCGGGCACGCCACCTTCATCGCCCTGTCCAACTGCAGCAACAACGACTTCATCCAGGGCCTGGGCGACTCGGCGCGCGGCGTCATCGTCATGCAGACCATGCCTTCGCCCTTCAGCGGCACGACGGCGCTGGCGCGCGAATATGCCGCCGTGGCGGCCAAGCGCAAGGCGCCGCTGTCGTATGCGGGCGAGTACGGCTTCGCCGCGGCCAAGCTGCTGGCGCTGGGCCTGGCCAGGGCCGGCCGCGAGCCGACGCCGGCCTCGCTGGTGGCGGCGCTGGAAGGGCTGGGCGAGGTCGACCTGGGGGGCTACCGCCTGCACTACGGGCCGGGCGAGCGCAGCGGCTCGAACTACGTCGACGCCACCATCATCTCCACCGGCGGCCGCTTCGTGAGGTAGTGCATGGCGGGCTACGATGCGGCCATCGCCGTCGTCGCCAGCCCACCATGACCGAAGCCACCGCCCCGTCCCGCGCCGCGCTGCACGCCCTGCTGCGCGCCATGCCCAAGGCCGAACTGCACATCCACATCGAAGGTTCGCTCGAGCCCGAGCTGATCTTCGCGCTGGCCCGGCGCAACGGCGTGGCGCTGCCCTACGCCAGCGTCGAGGCGCTGCGCGCGGCCTACGCCTTCACCGACCTGCAGAGCTTCCTCGACATCTACTACGCCGGTGCCAGCGTGCTGCTGAAGGAGGCCGACTTCTTCGACATGGCCAGCGCCTACTTCGACCGTGCCGCCGCCGACCACGTGGTGCATGCCGAGCTCTTCTTCGACCCGCAGACGCACACCGACCGCGGCGTGCCTTTCGAGGCGGTGATCCAGGGCCTGTCGCGTGCCTGCGCGCAGGCGAAGGTGCGGCACGGCATCAGCGCCAGCCTGATCCTGTGCTTCCTGCGCCACCTCAGCGAGGACGCCGCCCTGGCGACGCTGGAGCAGGCCTTGCCCTGGCGCGAACGCTTCATCGGCGTCGGCCTGGACAGCAGCGAACGCGGCCACCCGCCGGAGAAGTTCGCCCGCGTCTTCGCGCGTGCCCGAGAGCTCGGCCTGCACGTGGTGGCGCATGCCGGCGAGGAAGGCCCGCCGGCCTACATCTGGAGTGCGCTGGATGTACTGAAGGTGCAGCGCATCGACCACGGCGTGCGCAGCCTGGAGGACCCGGCGCTGGTGCAGCGGCTGGCCGCCGAGCGCGTGCCGCTGACGGTGTGC
>CAIWPS010000318.1 GCA_903914615.1 uncultured beta proteobacterium
AGCCACCCGCTCAGGCACCGCTCGCTGCCTGCCGGCCCGGGGAGTCCGCGGGCGGTGATGGCCAAGGACGTCGGGTGCCGGGCGCAGCGAAGTAAAGGAGGAGGGGCGGGCGCAGCCCGCCCCGGGGGACATGAGCGGAGCCCGGCACCCGGCGGCCTTGGCCCGCCTCGATGCAAGTAACGAGCGACTGCAACGGGCCGCAAGCGGCAGGTCGCGGCCAGGCTCAAAGGCCGACATCGTCTCCGACCGACAGTCGGAGCCGGATGTGGCACCGCCCTCACCCTGCAGGCGCCGGATCAGCCGAGGGCCGCAATCTGCGCCTGGACGTCGGCCTGCATGCCGCCGCGGTCGCCACCGCTGCTGGCGTCCACCTCCGCCGCCAGCGGCAGCGCCTGCTGGTAGAGCTCGCGGGCGCGCGGCTTGTCACCGCGTTCCAGCACCGTCTTGGCGCCTTCGATGAGGATGAAGAGCTGCAGCGCATGCATCGGAAAGCGTTCCACCGACAGGCGGGTGAAGCTGTAGTTGTGCACGGCGCCCTGGAGTTCCAGCCGGATCTCCAGCGCCTCCTTGGCGCGCTGGGTGATCACGCCCCACACCACCAGCGTGGCGCCGAGCCGGGCGCGGCGCGCCAGGGCAGTGTCCTTGTTCCTAATGCGCAGGTGCGGCGGCAGGAAACGGAACCTGAAGTCCCTGGCCCAGGCGTGTTCGCTCATCGTGTTCTCGACGACACGGAAGAACTGCGTGCCGACGATGTCCAGGGCCTGCAGCACGCTGGACGTGCCCAGGGTGGCGGGGTCGACCGAGAAGACCTCGAAGGGCGCGATGGCGATGCCGATCTCGCCGGCCCCGAAAGGCCGGGCCCGGTACAGCGTGCGGAACACCGCCACCGCGGCCACCGACAGCGGCAGCACCGCGGCAACCACGAACACCCCCAGCCAGTACCAGTGCCCGTAGTGCGCGTCCTTGACATCGAACCAGCGCACGTAGGCGAAGCTCCACAGCAGGTCGAACGCGATGGCGCACACCAGCATGGCGCCGACCAGCGAGACGACGAAGCTCGACGGCGAGCGCAGCGAGTATTTCAGCGCCTTGGTGATCTGCTCCGGAAGGTCGGTGATGCCCATGGCTGTGGAACCCGCAGGAAGTTTCGTTCACCGATCGGAAGGTGGCCGCGCTGCGCCGGCCACGGGCGCCCGCCGGACGTCGCGCGCTGCAGGGCCCGGCTGCATCAATCGAGCTTCCACTTTCCGCCTTCGACGCGCACGATCACGCGCGCGCGCTGGTCCAGCCCGAGGTGGTCGTTCCTGGACATGTTGCTCACGCCGTTGGACAGCGGCAGGTCGCGCACGCCTTCCAGCGCCTGGCGCAGCGCGCTGCGGAACTCGGGCGTGCCGGGCGCGGCGGTCTTCAGCGCCACGGGGATGGCCTGCGCCAGCAGCAGGCCGGCGTCCCAGGTGTAGGCGCCGAACGCCGAGACGCTGCCGGCGCCGTAGACGGCCTCGTAGCGCTTGACGTAGTCCAGCGCCTGCGCCCGCGCCGGGTGGTCGGCCGGCAGCGACGCGGCGACCACGACCGGGCTCGTCGGCACGAAGGCGCCTTCGATGTCCTTGCCGCCCAGGCGCAGGAAGTCGTTGTTGGCCACGCCGTGGTTGAAGTACAGGCTGCCCTTGTAGCCACGCTCGGCCAGCACGCGCGCCGGCAGCAGCGCCGGCGTGCCCGAGGCGCCGATGACGACCATGTCGGGGTGGCTGGCCAGCAGCTTGAGCACCTGCGCGGTGACGCTGGTGTCGCGCGAGGCATAGCGTTCGCTGGCGACGATGCTGATCTTGCGCAGCGACGCGAACTTCTCGAACTCGGCGTAGAAGGCCTCGCCCAGCGCGTCCGAGAAGCCGATGTAGGCCATCGTCTTCATGCCGCGCCGCGCCGCATGCTCCAGGATCGCCAGCACCATCATCGTGTCGGTCTGCGGCGTCTTGAAGACCCAGGCCTTCTTCTCGCTCATCGGCTCGATGATGCGGGCCGAGGAGGCCAGCGAGATCGTCGGCGTGCCGGTCTCGGCCACGGTGTCGGTCATGGCCAGCGAGTTCGGCGTCGTCGTCGAGCCGATGATGGCGTCGACCTTGAACTCGGTCGTCAGCCGCCGCGTGTTGGCCACCGCCGCGCTGGTGTCGCTGGCATAGTCCAGCACGATGTACTCCACCGACTTGCCGGCGATGGTCTTGGGCAGCAGGGCGATGGTGTTCTTCTCGGGGATGCCCAGCGACACCGCGGGGCCGGTGGCCGAGATCGTGACGCCGATCTTCACCTGGGCCAGCGCCGGCGCGGCACAGCTCAGTGCGAGCAGCAGGGTGCAGGCGGGGCGGAACAGGGTCTTCAGGGCAGGGGTCATGGTGTCTCCGGTGTTTTCGTGGCGGCGATTCTGCCGCGGCATTCACAGGTCGATGACGAGGCGGCCGCCGCGGGCGCGCGAGCAGCAGCTCATCATCTTCGTGCCGGCCTCGCGCTCGGCGCGGCCGAGCACGACGTCGCGGTGGTCGATGGCGCCGGCGACGACGCGCACTTCGCAGGTGCCGCACAGCCCTTCCTCGCAGTCGCTGGGAAGGTCGACGTTGGCGGCGCGCAGCGTCGCCAGCAGGGTCTGGTCGGGGGCCACGGTCAGCACCTGGCCGGTACGCTGCAGTTCCACGTCGAAGGCCTGTTCGTGCGCCGCGTCCAGCGCCGGCCGCAGCGCCGCGAAGTGCTCGACGTGCAGGCTGCCCGCCGGCCAGCCGGCGCACGCCGCCTCCACCGCCTGCAGCAGCCGGGCCGGGCCGCAGGCGTAGACCTGGGTGCCCGGCCGCGGCCGCGCCCGCAGCGCGGCCAGGTCGTTGCGCCGCCCTTCGTCGCCGGCGTAGACCTGCAGCCGCGTGCCATGCAGTGCCTGCAGTTCGTCCAGCAGCGCCATGCCGGCGCGGCGGCGGCCGCTGTAGTGCAGGGCGTAGTCGCGGCCCAGCGCGCGGGCCCGCCGCGCCATGGCCGCGATCGGCGTGATGCCGATGCCGCCGGCGATGAACACCAGCGCCGGGGCGGCCTCGTCGAAGGGGAAGTGGTTGCGCGGGCCGCGCAGCTGCACCGTGGCGCCGACGTGCAGCACGTCGTGCACCCAGGCCGAGCCGCCGCGGCCGCCGGCCTCGCGCAGCACGGCGATCTCGTAGGCCTGCCTGTCGTCGGGGTCGCCGCACAGCGAATAGGCGCGGCCGCGCTGCGGCGAACCGCAGAGCAACTCGACATGCGCGCCCGGTGCCCAGGGCGGCAGCGGCGCGCCGTCGGGCGCGACCAGCCGCAGGCCGACGACGCCTTCGGCCAGCGCGCGCTTGCCTTCGACCCGCAGCGGCCGCGTCACCGCCCGCGCGCTGCCGTCGCCGATGCGCACCGGCACGCGGCCATGGCGCCGCGACGGGTCGCGCCGTTCGGGGTTGGCGGCCGGGTCCCACTGCACCCACAGGTGCTCGGGGCCGCGGAAGGAGGTGTTGGCGACGTAGCTGAAGGTCTGCGGCGCCAGCCTCATGTGCGGCAGGCGGCGCGTGAACTCCTCGAGGAAGATCTGCATCTCCATGCGCGCCAGGTTGCGCCCCATGCACTGGTGCGCGCCATAGCCGAAGGTGAGGTGCTCGCCGGCGTTGTCGCGCCGCGCGTCGAAGACCTCGGGGTCGGCGAAGTGCAGGCGGTCGTGGTTGGCCGAGGACATCACGATCAGCAGCTTGGCACCGGCCGGGATGGCGACGCCGCCCACCACCACGTCCTCGGTCGCCAGCCGCCGCCAGGCCGCGACCGAACCGTTGTGGCGCAGGCATTCCTCGACCGCGTTGGGGATCAGGCCCGGGTCGGCACACAGCTCGGCCCAGGCCTGGGGCTGCTGCAGCAGCAGCTTGACCGCATTGGCGGTGGCGTTGGCCGTGGTCTCGTGCGCGGCGACGATGCCGGCCATCATCATCGAATGCAGGTAGGAGTCGGTGACGATCTCGGGGTGCAGCGCCTGCTGGCGGATGCCGTAGGCCATCCAGCCCGGGCCCGAGGGGTCGCGCCGCAGCTTGTCCAGCACCTGGCCGGCATAGGTCCAGAAGCGGCCCACGGCATGTGCCACCGCCACCTGCTCGTCAGGCCGCGGCCGGCCCCAGGTGTTGACGGTGTGGGCAATGGAGTAGCGCCGCAGCGTGTCCATGTCCTCCTCGGGCACGCCCAGGAAATGCAGGGCCACGGTCAGCGGCACTTCCCACAGCATCTGGTCGACGAGGTCGGCGCGGCCGTCGTCGATGAAGCGGTCGACGTACTCGCGCGCCAGCCGTCGCACCATCGGCTCGTGGTGCGCCAGCGCCTGCGGCGTGAAGGGGTCCATCAGCAGGCGGCGGCGCGGCATGTGCGCCGGCTCGTCCTCGTTCACGAGGGTGCGGTTCATGGCGTAGCCGTAGGACGCCAGCACCGCATTCGCCTCCGGTCCCGTCGGCGTGATCTTCTCCAGCGCGATCGACGGGCTGAAGCGCAGCGGGTCGCGGAAGACCGCCTTCACGTCGTCGTAGCGCGTCACCACCCAGTAGCCCAGGCGCGGGCTGAAGAAGACCGGCTCCTCCTCGCGCGCCCAGCGCAGGCACGCGGGCGGGTCCTGCTGGTAGGCGTCCTCGAAGGGGTCGAAGGCGGCGGCCCGCGGGCTCACGGGGCGCGGCGCGGCGGGCGCGGCGTGGAAGGGGCAGGCACTGGCGGGTTCGGGCGCGGCCACGGGAAGGCTCCTTGGCGTGGACGCGCGGATTGTGCTCGTGCGGCAGCGCCGCGGCGGCTCAGGCGGAGACGATCCAGCCTTCGACCGCGTCCACCTCGGCCGGCAGCCCGTGGCCCGGCCGCCCGCTCGCCCACGCCGCCTGGGCCAGGCACAGCACGGCGTCCAGGCGGTCGCCGCTGGCGTCGTCGGCCAGAGCGTCGCGCTGCGCGTGGGTGAGCTTCAGGCGCAGGCCCAGCCGCGTGCGGCCCTGCTCCAGGGCCTCGAGCAGGTCCTTGCGCGCGATCAGGCGGTCGGGCGCGGCGCTGTTCTTGTACGAACGGCGGCCGATGAGCTCGTGCGCCAGCAGGCCCGGGTAGCCCTCCAGCGCCACGCGCACCGGGTCGCCGCTGCGCAGGCGCGGGATCGTCAGGCCCGCGGCCACCAGCCGCGACAGGCCTTCGTAGTACATGAAGCCCACCGGCACGTAGCGCGTCTGCAGCGGGCTCGTCGACGAGACGCCGGCCATCGCCGTGTCGGTGCGGCGGTGGATGAGCCGCTGGCCCGCCGGCCGGCCGTTGCCCCAGGCATCGACCATGGCGCGGAAGTCCATCCGCGTCGGGCAGCGGTGCTTCAGTTCGGCGATGACGGCGTCCGTGGTCTCGCCCAGGCCCTGCGCCTGCACGAATTCGCGCGGCAGACCGAAGGGAAAGTCGAAGGCGCCCAGCCACGGGCCCGGTGCGGCCAGCAGCGTCTCGAAGTCCGCCAGGCTGGTCAGCGCGTCGACGCCTTCCAGCCGCAGCACCGCGCCGGCCAGGCGGCCATGGGCCACCGTGATGGGCTTGCGACGCCCGGGCGCGCAGGTGAAATCGACGCCCAGCAGGCGCCGCGCATCGCCCGCCGGGCTCATGCCTTGAGCCGGTAGCCGGTGCGGAAGATCCAGGCCACGATGCACAGCGCTGCGACCAGGAACACCGCCGTCATGCCCAGGCTCAAGGCCACGCCCACGTCGGCCTGGCCGTAGAAGCTCCAGCGGAAGCCGCTGACCAGGTAGACCACCGGGTTGAAGAGCGCCACGCTCTGCCAGAACGGCGGCAGCATGTCGATGGAATAGAAGCTGCCGCCCAGGAAGGTCAGCGGCGTGATGACGAGCAGCGGCACCACCTGCAGCTTCTCGAAGCTGTCGGCCCACAGGCCGATGATGAAACCCACCAGGCTGAAGGTGGCCGCGGTGAGCACCAGGAACAGCAGCATCCACCCCGGGTGCTCGACATGCAGCGGCACGAACAGGCTGGCCGTGGCCAGGATGATGAGCCCCAGGATGACCGACTTGCTGGCCGCCGCGCCGACATAAGCCAGCACCGTCTCGATCGCGCTCACCGGTGCCGACAGCAGCTCGTAGATCGTGCCCGAGAAGCGCGGGAAGTAGATGCCGAAGGAGGCGTTGGAGACGCTCTGCGTCAGCAGCGACAGCATCACCAGCCCCGGCACGATGAAGGCGCCGTAGGACACGCCGCCCACCTGCGGGATGCGGCTGCCGATGGCGGCGCCGAAGACGACGAAGTACAGCGAGGTCGACAGCACCGGCGAGACGATGCTCTGCATCACCGTGCGCCAGGTGCGCGCCATCTCGAAGCCGTAGATTGCGCGCACGGCATGCCAGTTCATGCCGCGGCCCCTGCGCGGTCGGGTTCGCGGTGGACCAGGCTCACGAAGATGTCCTCGAGCGAGCTCTGCGTCGTCTGCAGGTCCTTGAAGGCGATGCCCGCCACGGCCAGTTCGCGCAACAGCGCGTCGATGCCGGCGCCGCTGCCGCGGGTGTCGTAGGTGTAGGTCAGCGTCTGGCCGTCGGCCGAGAGCTGCAGCGCGCGCCCGGCCAGCGCCGCCGGCAGCGCGGCCAGCGGCTGCGCCAGCGCCAGGGTCAGCTGCTTCTTGCCCAGCTTGCGCATCAGCTCGGCCTTGTCCTCGACGAGGATGAGCCGGCCCTGGCTGATGACGCCGATGCGGTCGGCCATGTCCTCGGCTTCCTCGATGTAGTGGGTGGTCAGGATGACGGTGACGCCGGTGTCGCGCAGCGTGCGCACCAGCTGCCACATGTCGCGCCGCAGTTCCACGTCCACGCCCGCCGTGGGTTCGTCAAGGAACAGCAGCCGCGGCTCGTGCGACAGCGCCTTGGCGATGAGCAGGCGGCGCTTCATGCCGCCCGACAGGGTGATGATCTTGCTGTCCTTCTTCTCCCACAGCGAGAGCGAGCGCAGCACGCGTTCGATGTGCGCCGGGTCGGGCGCCTTGCCGAACAGGCCGCGGCTGAAGCTGACGGTGGCCCACACGGTCTCGAAGGCGTCGGTGGTGAGTTCCTGCGGCACCAGGCCGATGAGCGAACGCGCGGCGCGCCAGCCGCGCACGATGTCGTGGCCGTCGACGCTGACGCTGCCGGCGGTGGCGCGAACGATGCCGCAGACGATGCCGATCAGCGTCGTCTTGCCGGCGCCGTTGGGGCCCAGCAGGGCGAAGATCTCGCCGCGGCGGATGGCCAGGTCGACGCCGTGCAGGGCCTGGAAGCCCGAGGCGTAGGTCTTGGACAGCCCCGCAATCGTCAGGATGTCTTGCATGCGGCCGAGGATACCCGCCCGCTCCGCCGCAGCCGTGGCGCGGTGCCGCGTCGCGGCTACTGCACCGTCGCGCCGGGCGGCGGCACGCTGCCGTCGACGAAGCCGGCCAGCGCACGCAGGTCGGGGATCATGATCTCGCGCCGGCCCTTCTCGGTGAAGCCGATCATCCTGCGCCGCGCCAGCCCCGACAGCGCGCGGCTCACCGATTCCAGCGTCATGCCCAGGTAGTTGCCGATCTCCGCCCGCGTCATGCGCAGCGTGAACGAATCGGTGCGCTGGCCGCGGCCTTCCAGCGACCCGGCCCAGTACAGCAGGAAGTCGGCGACCCTTGCCGCCGCCGACAGCGTGCACAGCGACAGGATGGCGGTGCGGCTGCGCGTGATGGCGCGGCTCATCTCGGCATGCACCACGTCCAGCAGCGGCCGGTGCAGCGCGCAGGCCTGCATCAGCGTGTCGTAGCGCATCGACCACAGCTCGCCGGTGTCCAGCGCCACGGTGTCGCAGGCGTGGCGGCCGGTGGCGATGCCGTCGAAGCCCAGCCAGTCGCCGCGGAAGTGCAGCCCCACCACCTGGTCGCGCCCATCGGCCGAGGTGCAGACGATCTTCAAGAGGCCCGTGTTCAGCACGAAAAGCTGGGTGAAGGGCATGCCTGCGGCATGCACCACGTCGCCGGCATGCAGCAGGCGGCGCTGCAGCGGCACGCGGTCGCTGACCAGCTGCAGCATGGCGCGTATGCGCTGCCCGTCGTCGGCATGCGGGCAGTGCGGCGGGGCCGTGGGCAGGGTCATGGCGGTGGCGCCCGGCCGCCCGAGGGCACTGACGCGCCCCCCGAGGCCGCGAGGGGGCCTCTTTCGGGCTCCGGGGGAAGCGAACGCAGTGAGGGTTGGGGCAGTTTCATCCTGGGCCGTCCGGGGAGCCGACGGCCGGCTGCCGCCGATGATGGCGGCGGCAGGGCCGTGCCACTGTGCGCCAACGTACATAGGCCGCGCCTTGCCCTGCGCAAGCCGCCTGCGGGTCTTCACGGCGCCGGCCGGCGCATCCTCGCGCGCTGACCGTTCCCGGCCGAGCCCCGGGGGCCAGGCGCGCCGTCGCAGCGGCTAAAGTGACTGCATGAACATCAACCCCATCCTCGCCCAGGCCCTGCGCGGCGGCACGCCCGAGTCCGTGCACCGCGGCGCCCTGGCCATCGTCGACGCCGACGGCGCCGTGCACAGCGAGCTGGGCGACATCCTGCGCCCCATCTTCCCGCGCTCGGCCGTCAAGGTGCTGCAGGCGCTGCCGCTGGTGGCCAGCGGCGCCGCCGAACGCTACGGCCTCGTCGATGCCGAACTGGCGCTGGCCTGCGCC
>CAIWPS010000319.1 GCA_903914615.1 uncultured beta proteobacterium
AGGCGTTCCAGCACCGGTCCCAGCGCCCCGCTCTGCTCGCCCGCGGCGACGACGGCGCGGTAGACCTCGTCGAACTCGCGCGGCGCCGTGGCCAGCGCACGCGCGAAGCTGCTGCCGGCGTTGACCTCGCTCTTCAGGTGCGCCACCAGTTCGTGCTGGCGCGGGCTCTCGGTCTCGTCGGCCAGCGCCGTCAGCGCGCGTTCCAGCGGCAGACCCGAGCCCACCAGCCCGGCGAGCTGGCGCGTCCAGATCGCCAGGCCGGTGGCCGAGAACACGCGCCGCGTGTAGCGCGCCGCCGCCAGGCTCTGGTCGGCCAGCTGCACCGGCACCACCGCCAGCGGCACCAGTTCGCGGCTGCGCAGCTGGGCCCTTGCGGCCTTGGCGTTGTCGGCGTCGAGCAGGCCGCTCTGCGACTTGCCGGCGGCGTCCAGCGCTTCGAACTTGTAGGCGGGCATTTCAGTCTCGGGTGACCCGAACGACCTCTTCCAGTGAGGTGATGCCCGAGCGCACCAGCCGGTCGCCGTCCTCGCGCATGCTGCGCAGGCCGGCGGCGCGCGCCGCGGCGATCAGCTCCTGCTCGGCAGCGCGGTTGTGCACGAGGGCCTGGACATGGGCGTCGACGGTCATCAGCTCGTAGACGCCGGTGCGGCCCTTGTAGCCGGTGTGGCTGCACTTCTCGCAGCCCACCGGGTGCCAGTGGCCGTCGTCGCCCTGGCGCTTGCAGTGCGGGCACAGCTTGCGCACCAGGCGCTGCGCCAGCACGCCGAGCAGGCTGCTGCTGAGCAGGAAGGGCTCCACGCCCATGTCGATGAGCCGCGTGACGCTGCTCGGCGCGTCGTTGGTGTGCACGGTGGCCAGCACCAGGTGGCCGGTGAGCGAAGCCTGGATGGCGATGCTGGCGGTCTCGTGGTCGCGGATCTCGCCGATCATGATGACGTCGGGGTCCTGGCGCAGGATGGCGCGCAGCGCCTTGGCGAAGGTGAGGTCGATCTTCGGGTTGACCTGGGTCTGGCCGATGCCGGGCAGCTCGTATTCCACCGGGTCCTCGACCGTCAGCACGTTGGTCGTGGCGGTGTCGACGCGGCCCAGGCTGGCGTACAGCGTCGTCGTCTTGCCCGAGCCGGTGGGCCCGGTGACGAGCACGATGCCGTGCGGCTGCTGGATCAGCCGCGCGAAGCTGGCCAGGACCTCGCCGTCCATGCCCAGGCCTTCGAGCGTGAAGCGGCTCTCGGCCTTGTCGAGCAGGCGCAGCACGGCGCGTTCGCCATGCGACGAGGGCAGCGTGGACACGCGCACGTCGATGGCGCGGCCGCCGATGCGCAGGCTGATGCGCCCATCTTGCGGCAACCGCTTCTCGGCGATGTCGAGCTCGGCCATGATCTTCAGCCGGCTGATCAGCGCCGCGTGCAGCGCCTTGTTGGGCTGCACCACCTCGCGCAGCGTGCCGTCGACACGGAAGCGCACGCTGCTGCTGCGCTCGTAGGGCTCTATGTGGATGTCGCTGGCGCCGTCCTTGGCGGCCTGCGTCAGCAGCGCGTTGAGCATGCGGATGATGGGCGCGTCGTCGGCCGCCTCCAGCAGGTCTTCCACCGCCGGCAGCTCCTGCATCATGCGCGAGAGGTCGACGCCGCTCTCGACCTCGCCGATGACGGCGGCCGCACTGCCCTCGCCGCCGGCGTAGGCCACGGCGATGCGCTGGCTCAGGGTGGCCGTGGCCTCGCGCTCGAAACCGCTGACGTCGAACAGCCGCGTCACCTCGGCCAGCGCGGCCGGCGCGGTGGTCTCGCCCGCCCACAGCAGCAGCTGCTCGCCGTCGTCCTCGAGCAGCAGGGTGTGGGCCTTGGCGTAGGCGTAGGGCAGGGGGTGGCGGATGGCCATGGCGCGTCAGGGCTGCTTGGGCGGCGCGGAGTCCGGCGGCGTCACCGCGGCCGGCAGCGAGGGCGCCGTGCCCGAGGGCGCGGGCACGCGCGCCGCCGGCGACGTGCCGCGCGCCGGCAGGATCGGCACCTCGTTGATCGGCATCACGAAGCTGTCGGCGGGCTTGCTGTCCTGCTGCTGGCCGCGGATCTGGTCGTAGCGCTCGTTGGAGAAGCGGCCGGCGCTCTCGGCGTCGCGCATCACCACCGGGCGCAGGAAGACCATCAGGTTGGTGCGCGTGCGCTGCCGCGTCTCGCTGCGGAAGAGCGCGCCCAGCCAGGGGATGTCGCCGAGCAGCGGCACCTTGCTCTGGGTGATGGCGACGTTGTCCTCGATGAGCCCGCCCAGCACCAGGATCTGGCCGTCGTCGACGACCACCGTACCCTCGATCGAGCGCTTTGTCGTCGAGGGCCCCGCGTTGCTGGTGCCGGCGGCCGTGGTGGCCAGCACCGCGCTCTGCTCCTGGAAGATGGTCATGCGGATGGCGCCGCCCTCGCCGATCTGCGGCTTGATGCGCAGCGTGATGCCGACGTCCTTGCGCTCGATGGTCTGGAAGGGGTTGGTGCTGGTGCCGCCGGTCTGGGTGAACTGGCCGGTGATGAAGGGCACGTTCTGGCCGACGACGATCTTGGCTTCCTCGTTGTCCAGCGTGATCAGGTTGGGCGTGCTGACGATGTTGGTCGAGCCCTGGCTCTGCAGCGCCTGCGCCACCGCGGCCAGCGAGACGACCCCGTTGTAGCTGCGCAGCAGGCCCAGGTTCAGGCCCGAGCCCAGCGTCACCTGGCCCTTGGCGGCGCCAGTGTTGATGTCGATGATGCTGGGCGAGGCGGCGGTGGCGAAATTCGTGCCGGCGGCCAGGCCCACCGTGGCCCCGGTCTTGGCCAGCAGGCCCTGCCACTGGAAGCCGAAGTCGGCCGAGTTGTCGCCCGAGACCTCGACGATGAGGCTTTCGATGTAGACCTGGGCGCGCCGCGTGTCGAGCTGGTCGATGAGCGTGCGCACCTGGCGGTACAGCGGCTCGGGCGCGGTGATGACGAGCGAGTTGGTCGCCGGGTCGGCCTGGATGAAGCCGCCGGTGGAAGGCTGCTGCGCCGTCGCCAGGCCGCCGCTGGCATTGGCGCCGGCGGCCGCGCCGGGCACGTTCGGTGTCGTCGGGTTGGCAGGCGCGGCCTGCAACCCGCCGCCGCCGGCGCTGCCGCCGGCCGAGCCACCGCCCAGGGCAGCGAAGGCCGCCCGCACCACGGTGGCCAGGCGCGCGGCGTCGGCGTTCTTCAGGTGCACCACCCACATGCCGCCGCCGGGCCCGGTGAGGTTGCTGGGCCGGTCCAGCCGCGCGATGGTGGCCAGCACGGCGGCCAGGCGCGCCGGGTTGGCAGCGCGCACGATGATCGAATTGCTGCGTGAATCGGCCAGCACGGTGGTGGTGGCGGTGCCGGGCTGCGAGCCGGTGACGCCCACCGCCCCCGTGTCCACCAGCCGCAGCACCAGCGGCGCCAGGTCGGCCGCCACGGCATGCTGCAGCGGCACGATCTCGACCTCGGTGCCGGCCGGCGTGTCCAGCGCGGCGATGATCTTGCCCAGCCGCGTCAGGTTGTCGGCGTAGTCGGTGATGACGAGCGAATTCGTGCCGGCGTTGGCGTTGATGGTGTTGTTGGCGCTGATCAGCGGGCGCAGCACCGCCACCAGGTTGTTCGGGTTCTCGTAGCGCAGGTTGAAGATCTGGGTCACGATCTGGTCGCCGCGGGTGCCCGGCTCGCCCACCGCCACGGTGCTGGTCTGCAGCTTGGCATCGGCCTCGGGCACCACCTTGAGCAGGCCGCCGCCCTCCACCACCGCGAAGCCCAGGCCGCGCAGCGCCACCAGGTAGGTCTGCCAGGCCTCGCGCACGCTCTGCGGCTGTTCGCTGTAGACGGTGACCACGCCCTTGACGCGCGGGTCGACGACGATGGCGCGGTCGATCATGGCCGCGAAGGCGCGCGTCACGGCCTCGATGTCGGCATTGACGAAGTTCACCGTCACCGGCGCTCGCGACTTGGGCGCCAGGGCTTGCGGCCAGGCGGCCACGCACACCAGCGACGCGGCGGCCAGGACCCAGGCCTGCAGGGAACGTCGGTTCATGCTCATCCTATGGAAATGACGGACAGCGCGCCCTGGCGCCGGCCGATGATGTTCAGCAGCCCACCCAGGGCCGATTCGGAGCCGGCCGCTGCACTGGCCTGGCCGTTGAAGCGCAGGCGGGCGGCGGTGCCGGCACCCAGCAGCTCGCCTTGGCCCGACAGCTGCAGCGCACCGCGGGTGGTCTGCAGCTGCAGCTGCGCGGCGTCGCCGCGGGCGGCGTCGCCCTGCAGGCTCAGGCGGTAGCTGCCCAGCACTTCCAGCGTCGACATGCGCGAGGCCATGTCGCTCATCGCCAGCTCGGCCTGGCCGCTGAAGCGCCAGCGGCCCTGCACCTGTTCGAAGCGCAGGCCGCTGCTGCTGAGCTGCAGCGCGCCCGAAGGCTGCAGCGTGTTCCAGGGCGTGCCCAGGCCGACCAGCCACGACGCCGGCCACTGCCCCAACACGGCGCCACCCGCCGGCGGCGGCAGCTCGACGCCGATGCGACCCAGGCCGGGACGCACGCGCAGCCGCAGCTCGCCCTGCAGGCAGCAGGCCTGGCGCAGGCGCAGGCCGAGGGCGGCGCCGTCCAGGCCCAGGGTCCATTCGACGCGGCCGGGCAAGGCACTGGCGTCGTGGCTGCCGGGGCCGCCGGTGAGCACCATCACGGCACTGCCCGACCACACCGTGCCGCGGGCGTCGGCCAGCAGCACGCGGGCGTCGGTGGCGTCGGCCACGGCGCCGGCGACCCAGGCCGCAGGTGCGAAGGCCGGCAGCGCCAGCGCCGCGCCCAGCGCCGCGCCGGCGACGGCCCAGCGCATCACAGCGTGCCCCCGATGGCGACCACCAGGCTGCCGTTGTAGCCGCTGCCGGTGCGCGTGAGCGTGGCCTCGACCGGCCGCGCCCGCGCGCCCGAGCGGGCTTCGACGAGCCAGTCGCTGAGCGCGCGCGTGCCGGCGCCGGTGAGCGTGAGCACTGCACGGTCGCCCTGCATCGTCAGCTTGCCCTTGTCGCCCAGCCGCGCCGTGGCGGCCTGCAGCGCCTCGGTGGCCTGGGCCAGATTGACCGGCGGCGTGGC
>CAIWPS010000320.1 GCA_903914615.1 uncultured beta proteobacterium
CGGCGTGCCGGCCATCGCCTTCTCGCAGGGCCACAAGGGCTGGCTGGAGATCGACGCAGCGGCGCGGGCCGCGCGCGCCATCGTCGAACAGGTGCTGGCCAACACACCGCTGGACGGCGAGCCCTTCCTGCTGAACGTCAACATCCCCAACCGGCCCGACGCCGCGGCGCTGCCGCGCGTCGTCACCCGGCTGGGCCGCCGCCACGCCAGCGAACCCGTCATCCGGCAGACCAACCCGCGCGGCGAACCGATCTACTGGATCGGCCCCGCCGGCGACGCCCGCGAATGCGGCGAAGGCACCGACTTCCACGCCGTGGCCCAGGGATGGGTCTCGATTACGCCCTTGCAGGTGGACCTCACCGACCACGCCCGCAGCGAGAACTGGGCCGCGCGCCTGGCGGGCCGCCGCGGATGACGCGCGCGCCGCGTTTCCCGCTGGCACTCGACCGCGTCCACGGCCGCAGCCGGGCTGCCGGCAGCGAGCTGCTGCGCCCGCAGGCGCCTCTGCAGCATGCGGCGCAGGACGCCGCGCAACAGGCCACCGGCCGGCGCGCCAGCAGCGGCCTCGGCCTGGATTCGGCGGCGGTGCGCGAACGCATGGTGCAGCGCCTGCGGGCCGAGGGCCTGCGCTGCGAACCGGTGCTGCGGGCGCTGGGGCAGGTCGAACGCCACCGCTTCGTCGACAGCGCGCTGGCCACCCAGGCCTACGAGGACACCAGCCTGCCCATCGGCCTGCAGCAGACCATCTCCAAGCCCTCGGTGGTGGGGCGCATGCTGGCGCTGCTGTTCGAAGGCGAACAGGCCCGCGCCCACGGCCACCTGGGCCGCGTGCTCGAGGTCGGCACCGGCTGCGGCTACCAGGCGGCGCTGCTGGGCCTGCTGGCGCGCAGCGTGGTGTCGGTCGAAAGGCTCAAGGGCCTGCACGAGAAGGCGCGCGAGAACCTGGCCGGCCTGCGCAGCGGCGACCTGCGGCTGGTCTATGGCGACGGCCGCGACGGCCACGCGCCGCGCGCGCCCTACACCAGCATCGTCGCCGCGGCCGGCGGCGAGGCGGTGCCGCAGGCCTGGCTGGACCAGCTGGCGCCCGGCGGCCGGCTGGTGGCGCCGATGCACGACGCCGCGCGCGGCGGCCAGGTGCTGCTGGTCATCGACCGCCACGAACAGGGCCTGGTGCGCCAGTGGCACGATGCGGTGCACTTCGTCCCTCTAAAATCCGGCGCTGCATGAGCCCCAACGAACGATCGTCACCAGGCCGCGGCCGCCTGCTCTGGACCACGCTGCTGGCCCTTGCCGCGCTGGCGGCCGGCTGCGCTTCACCGACCCACCGCGCACCGGTCGAAGACCGCAAGCCGCCCGTCGTGGCGCGGCCGGGCGCGGCGGCGCCCAGCGGCCCGGCGTCGTCCGCCTCGGGCGCCAGCGCCGCGGCCGATGGCGCGCCCGTCAAGCCGCCACCGCCCGGCGCCGAGAATGCCGGCAAGCCCGGCTACTACAGCGTCAAGCCCGGCGACACGCTGATCCGCGTCGGCCTGGACAACGGCCAGAACTGGCGCGACATCGCGCGCTGGAACGGCCTGACCAACCCCAACGTCATCGAGGTCGGCCAGGTGCTGCGCGTGGTGCCTCCCGGCGCCGACGCCAATGGCGTGAGCACGCGCCCGGTGGCCCCGCCCGGCGCGGTCGAAGCGCGACCGCTGGATGCCAAGCCCGTGCAGGCCGGCGCTTCGGCGCCGCCGGCCGCCGCCGCTTCGTCGCCGCCGCCCGCGGCCGATGCCGACGACGACCTGAACTGGATGTGGCCGGCCGCCGGCCCCGTGGCCACGCCTTTCGACGAGTCCAGGAACAAGGGCCTGGACATCACCGGCAAGGCCGGCGACCCGGTGCTCGCCGCGGCCGACGGCCGCGTGGTGTACGCCGGTGCCGGCCTGCGCGGGCTGGGCAACCTCGTCATCGTCAAGCACAACAACACCTACTTGTCGGCTTACGCCCACAACCAGACGCTGCTGGTGAAGGAAGAACAGGTCGTGCGCCGCGGCCAGAAGATCGCCGAGATGGGCTCCAGCGATGCCGAGCGGGTGCAACTGCACTTCGAGATCCGGCGCCTGGGCAAGCCCATTGACCCCGCGCGGCTGCTGCCGCCGCGGTAGCGCGCCGCTAGGACGATGGGGTCCGGGCATGGGCAGGCAGCGGGGCACCTCGCGCAGCGACATGCCGGCCCCGGGCGCGCCGCCCGGCGGCTGGGCCGCACCGCCGGCTGAGGCCGAGCCGGCGCCGGCCGCCGAAGAGGGCGCGGCGCCCTGGGACGCTGGCGAACCCGACCACGGCAACACGCTGCAGTCCTACCTGCGCGACATCCGCCGCGCGCCGCTGCTCAGCGCCGAAGAGGAGCAGGCCACCGCCGCGCGCGCGCGCGCCGGCGATTTCGCCGCCCGCCAGACCATGATCGAGCGCAACCTGCGCCTGGTGGTCAGCATCGCCAAGAACTACACCGGCCGCGGCCTGCCGATGAGCGACCTCATCGAGGAAGGCAACCTGGGCCTCATGCACGCCATCGGCAAGTTCGAGCCCGAGCGCGGCTTTCGCTTCTCGACCTACGCCAGCTGGTGGATACGCCAGGGCGTGGAGCGGGCGCTGATGCACCAGGCGCGGCTCATCCGACTGCCCGTGCACGTGGTGCGCGAACTCAACCAGGTGCTGCGCGCGCGCCGCGGGCTGGAGGCCCGCCATGGCAGCGCGCGCGCCGTGACTGCCGAGGACATCGCCGCCGCGACCGGCCGCGATGCCCAGCAGGTGGCCGAGCTGCTGCACCTGGCCGAACAGCCGACGTCACTGGACCTGCCGGCCGACCGCGGCGAAGGCGGTGGCGACGCCGTGCTGGACCAGCTGGCCGACGAGCAGGCCGCCGACCCGCTGGGGCAGCGCCTGGGTGCCGAGGCGCATGGCCTGCTGGAAGGCGGCCTGGCGGCGCTGAGCGCGCGCGAACGCGAAGTGCTGGCCGGCCGCTACGGCCTGCACGGCCGCGAGCCGCAGACGCTGGAAGACCTGGCGGCGCAGCTGCACCTGACGCGCGAACGCGTGCGCCAGATCCAGCAGGAGGCGCTGCTGAAGCTCAAGCGCGGCATGGCCCGCCGCGGCATCGGCCGCGATTCGCTGTTCTGACCGGCGGCAGCGCGCAGGCGTGCCGGGATAATCGGCACGATGAGCAGCGGATACGAATGGCTCGAGGTCGAATCGCTCGACCTCGAGGCCCAGGGCGTCGCCCACCGGGCGGCCGGCGAGGGCGAGGGCAAGGTGGTCTTCATCGAGGGCGCCCTGCCCGGCGAGCGCGTGCAGGTGCAGGTGGCGCGCAAGAAGAACCAGTGGGAGCAGGGCCAGGTCAGCGCCATCGCGCGCGAAAGCTCGCAGCGCGTGCGCCCCGGCTGCCCGCACTTCGGCCTGCATGCCGGCGCCTGCGGTGGCTGCAAGATGCAGCACCTGCACCCTGCCGCGCAGGTGGCGGTGAAACAGCGGGTGCTGGAAGACAACCTCTGGCACCTCGCGAAGGTGAAGGCCGAACGGCTGTTGCGGCCCATCGAAGGCCCGGCCTGGGGCTACCGCGACCGCGCCCGCTTCAGCGTGCGCTACGTGGCCAAGAAGGGCACGGTGCTCATCGGCTTCCACGAGCGCAAGTCGCGCTACGTCGCCGACATGCAGGTCTGCCCCGTGCTGCCCGCCAAAGTGAGTGCCCTGCTGATGCCGCTGCGCGATCTGATCATGGCGATGGACCAGCGCGAGCGCCTGCCGCAGATCGAGCTGGCCGCCGGCGACGGCGTCACCGCCCTGGTGCTGCGCCACCTGCTGCCGCTGACGGCCGGCGACCTGCAGCGGCTGCGCGACTTCGCCGCCGTGCATGGCGTGCAGTGGTGGCTGCAGCCGCAGGGGCCCGAGACCGTGCACCTGCTGGACGAAGGCGGCCCCGTGCTGGCCTACCGGCTGCCGGAATTCGGCATCACGATGCCCTTCAAGCCGACCGACTTCACGCAGGTCAACCCGCACATCAACCGCGTGCTGGTGGACCGCGCGCTGCGCCTGCTGGACGCGCAAGCGGACGACCGCGTCATCGACTGGTTCTGCGGCCTGGGTAACTTCACGCTGCCGCTGGCGACGCGGGCCGGGCAAGTCCTGGGCATCGAGGGCAGCGAGGTGCTGGTGGCACGGGCGCGCGAGAACGCGCGCCTGAACGGGCTGGGCGCGAAGACCGCGTTCAGCGCGCGCAACCTGTTCGAGCTGGGCGCCGACGAACTGCGCGCGCTGGGCCCGGCGCAGCGCTGGCTGGTGGACCCGCCGCGCGAAGGCGCCTTTGCGCTGGCCAAGGCGGTGGCCGACCTGGCGGCCACGGACTGGGCGGGGCCACAGCGCATCGTCTATGTCAGCTGCAACCCGGCGACGCTGGCGCGCGACGCTGGGCTGCTGGTGCACCAGGCCGGCTACCGCCTGTCGCTGGCCGGCGTGGTCAACATGTTCCCGCACACGGCCCACGTGGAGTCGATGGCGGTCTTCGACATCGGCTAGCGGCCGCGGCGGCACCAGGCCAGCAAGCCCAGCCCCAGTGCCATCGTCCACAGGCTGGCCGGCGCGGGCACGGCCGCCGCCGAGCTGTGGTCACGGCCGCTGCCGCCCACGGTGTTGCGGTCGGGCGTCATGGCGTCGAGACGGCCATGCACCGTGTTGCCGCAGTCGGCCTGCGCAAAGCCGCCGGTGAATGCCGCCTTCATGGGGTCCAGCATCGAAGCGTCCATCGCCAGGCCGCTCGGGCGGGACCCGTCAAGCGGCTCGAAGAGCACCACGGCCAGCGCCCAGACGTCGGCTGCCGTGCCCAGCCGCCCCTTCGAACTGCTCTGGCGCGGCGTAGCGCGGCGTCAGGGCGAGGGCACCTTCGCACGTCAGCCGGGGGCCTCATCGTCGATCAGCTGCGCGATGCCAAAGTCGAGTCGCCGCACCCGGCCGCCATGGTCGACGAGGATGTTCGAGGGCTTGAGGTCGCGAAGGATCACCAGCAGCGCGTGCGCCGCGGCCACGGCGGCCGGCCCGCTCGGCTGCGAAAGCCGGCAGTCGGCGCTCTCCAGGCCGGCAAGCGCATCGTCAAGCCGCAGCGCCCCCTCGTCGGGCATCGCCGGCAGAAAGATCGGGCGGCGCGCCCGTCGGCGCAGCTCGTGATGCAGCAGCTTGAACCACTCTCGCGTCGAGCCAGGGCCTTCCGGTGCCGAGTCGCCACGCGCCGAAGCTTCGCCGCGCTGCGTGCCAGCGAGCGTGAGCAGCGCCGGACCGCATCCACCATGAAAGAGGGGGCCTCGCGGCCCCCTTGAGCAGGTGTGCCGGGAACCTCAGTCGCGTTCGCCGCCGAAGATGCCCAGCAGCGCCAGCAGGTTGCTGAAGACGTTGTACAGGCTCAGGTACACGCCCAGCGTGGCGGTGATGTAGTTGGTTTCCTCGCCGGTCTGCACGCGCTTGAGGTCGACCAGGATGAAGACCGAGAAGATGCCGATGGCCAGCACCGACAGCGTGATCATCAGCGCGCTGCTCTGGATGAAGATGTTGGCCACCATCGCCACCAGCAGCAGGATGACGCCGATGAAGAGGAACTTGCCCAGGCTGCCCAGGTCGCGCTTGATGACGCTGGTCAGGGTGGCCATGCCGAAGAAGATGGCACCGGTGCCAGCGAAGGCCGTCATGATCAGGCTGCCGCCGTTCTTCAGCCCCAGCACGGTGCCGACCAGGCGCGCCAGCATCAGGCCCATGAAGAAGGTGAAGCCCAGCAGCAGCGGCACGCCGGCGGCGGAGTTCTTGTTCTTCTCGATGGCGAACATCAGACCGTAGGCACCGACCATGAACACGATCATGCTGATGCCGGGCGACATGGTGCGCATGATCCCGGTCTGCACGCCGATCCAGGCGCCCAGCACGGTGGGCACCATCGACAGCGCGAGCAGCCAGTAGGTGTTGCGCAGGACGCGGTTGCGTTCGTCGGCGACCGAGCCGGCACCGGCCAGGCCTGGATAGTTCTGCACGTTCTGGGTCATGAAACCTCCGCAACTGTGGGTTGTGCGCATTTGGAGTGCGCGAATGCATTCTAGGTTCCCCGGCGCCACGTGGCCATGGCCCCGCGGCGGATGGCGGGATCCGTGCACGCGGCGCCGGCGCCGGCGGCTGCCGGGCAGGGTATCGTCGCGGTCATGAAGACCAAACCCACACTCGTCCTGCAGGACCTGCGCGCCATCGCCGCCGCCGCCGAAGCCGAAGCCAGCCAGCACGGCTGGGCCGTCACCATCGCCATCGTCGACGACGGCGGCCACCTGCTGTGGCTGCAACGGTTGGACGGCGCGGCGCCGATCTCGGCCGAGATCGCGCCGGCCAAGGCACGCACGGCGGCCGTCGGCCGCCGTGAAAGCAAGGTCTACGAGGACATGATCAACCAGGGCCGCACTTCTTTCCTCAGCGCGCCGACCCTGCAGGGCATGCTGGAAGGCGGCGTGCCCATCCTCGTCGATGGCCAGTGCCTGGGCGCCGTGGGGGTCAGCGGCGTGAAGTCGCACGAGGACGCGCAGGTGGCGCGCGCAGGCATCGCCGCACTGGCCAGCTGAGACTGCGGCGCTGCCCGCCGGCTATACTCCGGCGGTTTACCCGCAACAACGCAGCC
>CAIWPS010000321.1 GCA_903914615.1 uncultured beta proteobacterium
AGGCGCCTCGGCGGCCCGCGCCACCGCGGCGGCGGGGGTGGCAGCGGGGGCGGCAGCGGCCCTGCCGGGCGCACCGGGCGCGTCGTCGAAGAAGCCGTAGCCAGGGTCGGCCGCCTCGGCCGGCGCCGACATGTCTTCGGGTGCGCCGGGGCTGCCTGCGTGGAAGCCGTAGCCGTCGCCCAGCGGCGCCAGCCGCACGTGTTCGCGGGCGACGTGGAAGCCGAAGAGGTCGATGAGGTCGTCGTCCGACGATCCCGTACTGAGCTTGAAGCGGCGCATGCCGTCGGCGGCGCGGCCGGCGTCCAGCGGCTCGATGGTGCCGAGGTCGGTGATCTCCTTGAAGAGGTCGACCAGGTTGTCGGCCTGCGCCGGGTCGGGCAGCGGGCCGACGGTGAGTTCCAGCAGCCGCAGCACCGGGGCCGCCGGTGCGGAGATCACGGCGGCCGGCGACGCTGCGGCCGCCGCCGGCGTGGCCGCGCGCGACACCGGCGCGGGCGCGCTGCCGCCTTGCGACATGGCGCGGATGGAGGCCAGCAGCTCAGCGGTGTCCAGCGGCTCGGCGCCGTTGCCCTGGTGGCGGGCCAGCTGGGCCTTCAGCGCGTCGCCGGCGGCCAGCAGCACGTCGACCATCGCCGCGGTGGGCGTCAGCTCATGGCGGCGCAGCTTGTCCAGCAGCGTCTCCATCTGGTGCGTCAGCTCGGCCACGTCGGCAAAGCCGAAGGTCGCCGCGCCACCCTTGACCGAGTGCGCGCAGCGGAAGATGGCGTTGAGTTCCTCGTCGTCAGCGTTGGCGATGTCCAGGTTCAGCAGCTTGTGCTCCATCGACTCCAGGTTCTCGCCGGCTTCCTCGAAGAAGACCTGGAAGAACTGGCTCAGGTCGATGCCTGCCGCTTCGTTCGCGCTCGTCATTTCGCCCATGTCGGGTCTCCTGGTACGGACTGTCGGGGCCGGAACTTCAGCGGATCACCTTGCCGATGACTTCCACCAGCTTGGCGGGGTCGAAGGGCTTGACCAGCCAGCCGGTGGCGCCGGCGGCGCGGCCGGCCTGCTTCATCTGGTCGCTGCTCTCGGTGGTCAGGATGAGGATGGGCGTGCTCTTGAACTTGGGGCTCTCGCGCAGCTTCCTGGTCAGGCTGATGCCGTCCATGCGGGGCATGTTCTGGTCGGTCAGCACGAGGTTGAATTCGCGCGTGTGGGCCTTCTCGTAGGCGTCCTGGCCATCGACGGCCTCGACGACGTGGAAGCCGGCGTTCTTCAGCGTGAACGTGACCATCTGGCGCATCGAGGCGCTGTCGTCTACGGCAAGGATCGAATGCATGGGGTTCTCCGGAAATACCTGGTGCGTGCGGGGGCGGCGGGGCTAGAACAGCTCGATCGAGCCGGCGTCCATCTCGTCCTGGGTGACGGGGTTGGGGCGCAGCGGTGCCTCTTCGACGACGGCGCTGCCCTCCTCGTCGTCGCCCATGGTGTCGCGGGCGATGCGGTCGGCGCAGTTGCGCAGCCGGCGCGCCATGTGCGAGATCAGCTGCGTGGCCATGTCCTGGAACTGCAGCGCCGTGATGGCGCCGCCGATGGTCTGCCGCGCCTCGTGGAAGGAGCCCTGCTCCATGTGCCCGGTGGCCTGGGTGAAGTGCGCCATCAGCGCCTGGCTGGCGTCGTCGAGCAGGCGCTGCAGCCGCTCGAGGTCGTTGCCGGCGACCATCAGGTGGTCCTGCAGGTCGGCCGCGGCGAACAGCGCCATGGCGCCGCCCTCCGGCGGCTGCGGCTCGTGCGGGGGTGACGCGTCCAGATCGGGCATCCGGGCTCCAAAGTGTCGGGTGGGTCGGGCGGTGTGCGTGCGGCAAAGGGCCACGGACCGCGCGACACGGCTTGTCTACCTGGGCATTTTCGGCAGCCCACCCATCCACATTGAGGGGAAGATGCGCGCAAAGCGGCGCTATTTCCGCCGCCGGCGGCGGCGGCGCCGGTGGCCTTTGCGATACTGCGGCCATGAACAGCACCGCGAATGCCGCTCGCCTGCTGCACCTGGAAGACTCCGAGCCCGACCACGCGCTGGCCATGGCGCACCTGCAGCGCAGCGGCCTGCGCGTGCAGGCCCGCCGCATCGAGACGCGGCAGGAATTCGAGGCTGCGCTGGCCGAGCCCTGGGACGTCGTGCTGTCGGACTACCACCTGCCCGGCTTCACCGGCCTGGACGCGCTGCAGATGCTGCGCGGGCACGCCGCCGCCGATGGCCGCCGCGTGCCCTTCATCCTGGTCTCGGGCCAGATCGGCGAGGACACGGCAGTGGAGGCCATGCGCAACGGCGCCAGCGACTACCTGCTGAAGAACAACCTGGCGCGGCTGGCGCCGGCGATCGAACATGCCATCGACGCCGCGCGCACGCAGCGCGCGCGCGCGGCCGCCGACCGCGACCTGCAGGCCTCGCGCCAGCGCCTGCGCGAACTGGCGCAGCACCTGCAGACCAGCATCGACACCGAACGCGCGGCGATCGCGCGCGAGATCCACGACGACGTCGGCGGCTCGCTGACGGCGCTGAAGTTCGAGCTCGACTGGATCCGCCGCCGCGCCGCCCAGCCCGAAGTGCAGCAGCGTGCGCTGGCGGCGCTGGAAACAGTCACCCACGCCATCGAGGCCAGCCAGCGCATCATGCAGAACCTGCGCCCGGCGATCCTGGAACAGGGCCTGGTGGCGGCGCTGCAGTGGATGGCGAGTCGCTTCGAGAAGCGCACCGGCATCGTCTGCGAATTCCGCGGCGGCGACGCGGCGCAGCGCGAGCCGCTGGCGCTGCCGCCGGGCGTGCCGCTGGTGGCCTACCGGTCGGCGCAGGAGGCGCTGACCAACGTCAGCAAGCACGCCCAGGCCACGCGCGTGGTGGTGGACCTGTCGCTGACCGGCGGCGTGCTGTCGCTGGAGATCAGCGACAACGGCCGCGGCCTGGGCCCGGCCGACCTGGCCAAGGCGCGCAGCTTCGGCATCCGCGGCCTGCACGAGCGCGCCTCCACGGTCGGCGGCTGGGTCGACCTGAGCAGCAGCGGCGCCGGCACGACGCTGATCCTTTCGGTGCCGCTGCAGGCCGAGGCGTCGGGCGAGAATGCCGGCGACCCCCAGGACCCCGACGACGCCGAGACCTCGGCCTGGACCGCGCTGTGAACGCCTGCTGAACCCGCCATGATCGACGTCATCCTCTGCGACGACCACGCGCTCATCCGGCGCGGCATCCGCGACACGCTGTCCGATGCCGCCGACATCCGCGTCGTCGGCGAGGCCGGCGAGTACGGCGAACTGCGCACGCTGATGCGCGCCCAGCGCTGCGACGTGCTGGTGCTGGACATCAACCTGCCCGGCCGCAGCGGCCTGGATGCGCTGCATGCGCTGAAGGACGAGGGCTCGCCGGTGCGCGTGCTGGTGGTCAGCATGTACCCCGAGGACCAGTACGCCATCCGCGCCCTGCGCGCCGGCGCCTACGGCTACGTCAACAAGGGCGGCGACCCGCAGCTGCTGGTGCAGGCCGTGCGCACGGTGGCGCAGGGGCGCAAGTACGTCACGCCCGAGATCGCGCAGATGCTGGTGGAAAGCCTGACCGCGCCGGAAAGCGAGAACGCCCACAGCCGGCTTTCCGACCGCGAACTGCAGACGCTGGTGATGATCGCCAGCGGCAAGCGCCTGGCCGACATCGCCGAGGAACTGACGCTGAGCCCGAAGACGGTCTCGGTCTACCGCTCGCGGGTGCTGGAGAAACTGCAGCTGAGCAACAACTCGGAGCTCACCGTCTATGCCATCCGCAACGGGCTGGTCGGGTCCTGAACAGCCGGCGCGGCAGCAGCCGCTGGACGACCCGCAGGCGATGCGCCGCGCCGGGCGCGAGCTGCTTTCGCTGGCCCTCATCGACGCCCGCAACCACCTGCTGCGGCTGCTGGCGCAGGACGCGTCGGCACCGGCGCTGCAGCTAGCCTTGCGTGCCGGCTGGTACCAGGACTGGTGGATCGCGCGCCACCTGCAGCGCCAGCGCGGCGAGGCCTGCGACCCACGCTCGCCGCGGCTGGCCGGCATCGAGCCGCTGGCCGACGGCTGGGTCGGCGGCAGCAGCCCCCTGCCCACGCCCGAGGCGCTGCGCGGCTATCTGGCCGAGACGCTGGAGATCACGCTGGACCTGCTGGCCGCGGCCGACGAGAGCGACGCCGCCCTGCATTTCTACCGCCTGAGCCTGCTGCACGAGGACCGCCTGTGCGAGGCCCTGGCCGAGCGGCTGCTGCTGGGCGCGCCGCCGGCGCGCAGCGAGCGCGAGCCGCTGTGGCACCCGGCGCAGCGCTGGATGCTGGGCTCGGTGCCCGGCGGCCTGGTGCCGCAGGGCGAGCGCTGGGCCCACGAGGTGGCGGTGCCCGAATTCGAGATCGACGCCCAGCCGGTGAACTGGGCGCGCTACCTCGAATTCTCCGAGGACGGCGGCTACGACCGCCCCGAACTGTGGTCCGACGCCGGCTGGCGCTGGGTGCAGCGCGAAGGCCGGCGCGCGCCGCGCCAGGTCGAGCAGTTCCATGGCGGCGTGCTGGTGCTGCGCCAGGGCGGCCTGCAGCGCGCGCCGGCCGGCCAGCCGGTGCTGCATGCCAGCCGCTACGAGGCCGAAGCCTGGTGCCGCTGGGCCGGCCGCCGCCTGCCCACCGAGCCCGAGTGGGAGCTGGCCGCGTGCACCGGCGGCAGCCGCGGCTACGTCTGGGGCGATGTCTTCGAATGGGTGGCCGGCAGCGCGCGCGCCTGGCCGGGGGCCGGGCGCACCGCGCCGGGCGGGCTCGACATGTCGCCGCCGGCCGACGCACCCGAGCGACCGGGCGTGCTGCGCGGTGCTTCCTTCGCCACGCGTTCGCGCTGGGGTCACCCCAAGGCGCGCCGCTACGCGCCGCCCGAGCGCGATACGATGTTCTGCGGCTTTCGCAGCTGCGCCCTCTAGCCTTCCCGAGACCCCCTGATGTCCGTCATCGAATTCCAGCTCAACGGCCGTGCCGTGAGCACCACCGCCGACCCGTCCACCCTGCTCGTCGAACTGCTGCGCGGGCCGCTGGCACTGACCGGTACCCACGTCGGCTGCGACACCGCGCAGTGCGGCGCCTGCACCGTGCTGCTCGACGGCCAGGCCGTGAAGAGCTGCAGCGTGCTGGCCCCCCAGGTGCAGGGCCGCAGCGTCACCACCGTGGAAGGCCTGGCCGCCGCCGACGGCACCCTGCACCCGGTGCAGGACGCCTTCATCGCCTGCCACGGCCTGCAGTGCGGCTTCTGCACGCCGGGCATGATCATGAGCGCCACCGCCCTGCTGGCCCACAACCCGCGGCCCAGCGAAGACGAGGTGGTGCAGGCGCTGGAAGGCAACCTGTGCCGCTGCACCGGCTACGTCAACATCGTCGCCGCCGTGCAGCAGGCAGCGCGGGTGATGGGCGGAGAAGCGGCATGAGCGCGCCGGACCGCGCCGCCGCCCGGCCGCCCGAAGGCGGCAACCTGGGTGCCGACATAGCTGTCGGGCGCTTCGGCAGCGGCCATGCCGTCCGCCGCATCGAGGACCCGGCGCTGGTGCAGGGCCAGGGCCGCTACACCGACGACGTCGCACCCGAAGGCCAGCTCTTCGTGCGCTTCGTGCGTTCGACGCAGGCCCATGGCCGCATCACCGCCATCGACACCGCGGCCGCGGCAGCGATGCCTGGCGTGGTGGCCGTGTACACCGGCCCCGACCTCGAGGCGGCGGGGGTCAAGCCCCTGCCGGCCGCCGCCGGCTTCAAGCGGCCCGACGGCCAGGCCATGAGCACGCCGCCCAAGCGTGCGCTGGCGGTCGACGTGGTGCGCTACGTCGGCGAGCCGGTGGCGGTCGTGGTGGCCGGGTCACGCGCCGCGGCACGCGCTGCCGCCGACGCGGTGGTGGTGGAGATCGACGCCCTGCCCGCGGTCGCCAACGCACCCGCCGCCCTGGCCCCGGGCGCGCCCGAGGTCTGGCCCGGCGCCCCGGGCAACGTGCTGGCCGAAGCGCGGCACGGCGACGCCGCGGCCACCGAGGCGGCCTTTGCCGGCGCCGCGCACCGCGTCGCGCTGGACATCGTCAACCAGCGCCTGGCGCCGGTGACGCTGGAACCGCGCTCGGTGCTGGCCCACATCGAAGGCGGGCGGCTGACGGTGCGCCTCTCAAGCCAGATGCCCACCGGCGTGCGCGGCGGCCTGGCGGCGACGCTGCCCGGCCAGACGCCGGAGAGCATTCGGGTGGTGGTGGGCGACGTGGGCGGCGGCTTCGGCATGAAGACCGCGCTGTACCCTGAAGACGTCACCGTGGCCTTCTGCGCGCTGCAGCTGCAGCGTCCGGTGAAATGGCAGTCCGAGCGGCTCGAGGACTTCCTCACCGCCGTGCATGGCCGCGACCTGCTCAGCCGCGCCGAGCTGGCGCTGGACGCCGCCGGCCGCGTGCTGGCGCTGCGGGTGCGCTCCTACGCCAACGTCGGCGCCGAGCCCACCGGCGCCGGGGTGGCCATCCAGCTGATGATCGGGCCCTGGGTCAGCACGAGCATCTACGACATCCCGCTGATCGACATCCGCATCAGCACGGTGCTGACGAACACGGCCGCCACCGGCGCCTACCGCGGTGCCGGCCGGCCCGAGGCCATCTACACCACCGAGCGGCTGTTCGATGCCGCCGCGCGCAAGCTGCAGCTGGACCCGGCCGAACTGCGCCGCCGCAACATGATCCGGCCCGA
>CAIWPS010000322.1 GCA_903914615.1 uncultured beta proteobacterium
CCCTTCGCGCGAGCTCAGCGACGCCGAGGTGCAGGCTGCCACGCACGCCGTCTACACCGACGACCCACGCCTGCTGGCCGAGGCCGACATCATCATCGTCGCCGTGCCCACGCCTGTGGACGACGCTCACATCCCCGACTTCACGCCCCTTATCGGCAGCTCCACCAGCGTCGGCCGGCACATGAAGAAGGGTGCCATCGTGGTCTATGAATCCACGGTCTACCCCGGCGCCACCGAAGAGGTCTGCATCCCGGTGCTGGAACGCGAATCGGGCCTGAAGTGGAAGCAGGACTTCTTCGTCGGCTACAGCCCCGAGCGCATCAACCCGGGCGACAAGGAACACACGCTGACACGCATCCTGAAGATCGTCTCCGGCGACACGCCCGCCACGCTGGAAAAGGTGGCGGCGCTGTACGAACGCATCATCGTGCCCGGCGTGCACCGCGCCAGCTCGATCAAGGCAGCCGAGGCCGCCAAGGTCATCGAGAACACCCAGCGCGACCTGAATATCGCGCTCATGAACGAGCTGGCCATCATCTTCGACAAGCTGGGCATCGACACCAGCGAGGTTCTGGCGGCTGCGGGCACGAAGTGGAACTTCCTGAAGTTCAAGCCCGGACTGGTGGGCGGCCATTGCATCGGCGTGGACCCGTACTACCTGACGCACAAGGCCGACATGCTGGGCTACCACCCGCAGGTCATCCTGGCCGGCCGGCGCATCAACGACGGCATGGGCAAGTTCATCGCCGAGCAGACCATCAAGCACATGATCGCCTCGGGCAGCTACATCAAGGGCGCCCGCGTCAACGTGCTGGGCCTGACCTTCAAGGAAAACTGCGGCGACCTGCGCAATAGCAAAGTCATCGACATCATCCGCGAGCTCAAGAGCTACGGTGTGGACGTGATCGTGGCCGACCCGCAGGCCGAGAGCGAAGAGGCGGAGCACGAGTACGGCGTGCCGCTGGTGCCCTGGGAAGACATGCCGCGCGCCGACGCCATCGTCGCCGCCGTGGCGCACCGCGAATTCGAGTCGCTGACGGTCGAGGACATCGGCCGCAAACTGGTGAAGGGCGGGGCGTTCATCGACGTGAAGGCCGCCTTCGACGCGGACAAGCTGCAGGCGGCGGGGTTCCGCGTCTGGCGGCTGTGAGCCCGCCGGCGGCGCAGCCGCGGCGCTGACCCCGGATGGCCACCGACCCGCGGCCGCTGGTGCTGCACGTGGTCCACCGGTTCGACACCGGCGGCCTGGAAAACGGCCTCGTCAACCTTATCAACCACATGCCGGCGGCGGCCTACAGGCACGCGGTGCTGGCCCTGACGGAAGTCACCGAATTCAAGCGCCGCGTGCAGCGCGACGACGTGGAATTCATTGCCCTGAACAAACCGCCGGGGCAGGGCCTGTGGCTGTACCGGAAATTCATGCGTGAGCTGGCTCGGCTGCGGCCGGCCGTGGTGCACACGCGCAACCTGGGCACGCTGGAATTCCAGGTGCCGGCGGCCCTCGCTGGCGTGCCCGTACGTATCCACGGCGAGCATGGGCGCGACATCGACGACCTGGACGGCAGCAGCCGCCGCCACCGCTGGCTGCGCCGTGGCTACAGCCCGTTCGTGCATCACTACGTCGCGTTGTCCACTGATCTGCGCAGCTATCTTGTTGATCGCATCGGTATCGCGCCGGACAGGGTGACCCAGATCTACAACGGCGTCGACAGCCAGCGCTTTACCCCGCGGGCGTCGGATGACCGCCCCGGGCTGCCCGGCTTTCCCTTCGGGGATCCACGGTTGTTCGTCGTCGGCACGGTGGGCCGCATGCAGGCAGTCAAGGCGCAGACGCTGCTCGCGCAGGCATTTGTGCTTGCATTGCAGCGCGAGCCTGCGCTGCGGCAACGGCTGCGGCTGGTGATGGTGGGCGATGGCCCGCTGCGTGCGCAAGCGCAGGCAGTGTTGGACGCTGCGGGCGCCGCCGAACTGGCGTGGTTGCCGGGCGAGCGCACTGATGTGCCCGGCCTCATGCAAGCCATGGACGCTTTCGTGCTGCCTTCCCTGGCCGAGGGCGTGTCCAACACCATTCTCGAGGCGATGGCCAGTGGGTTGCCGGTGCTTGCCACCGCGGTCGGAGCCAATGCAGAGTTGGTTGAGCACGGGGCCACCGGGTGCATCGTGCCATCGGCCGACGCCGACGCGATGTCTGCGGCCATGGCTGCATGGGCCGGCGCGCCCGACTCAGCGCGTCGCTCGGGTCAGGCAGGCCGGTTGCGCGCGATGCAGAACTTCAGCATGCCCGCGATGGCCGAGGGCTACCGAGCGCTGTACGAAAGCCTCCTCGAGCAGTCGGGGTTCGAGACCTGAACCCGGCGTCTTTCGCTCGACGTGAGGCGACGGCGCCACCGAAACACGCCATGCACGTGAACAACAACGTGAACCAGCGCGCAGAGTAGGCAACCGCGGCCCTGGGCCCGGCGTTGCGGGCTGCCTGTTTCCGTATCATTCCTCGCAGCACTTTCTGCGGCCCGGAGTCGGGCCCCACCTCCAGCCGCGGTGTGAGCCGCCCCCTTTTACCGAGCCCTTGCCATGCCGCACCGTGACACCGACTTTGCCTCCTTGCTGCGAGCCGGGATCCAAGCCTCCATCGCTGTCAAGCAGGCGCTGCTGGCCGACGAGACGCTGTTGCGGGCGATCGTCCGCACCGGCCATCTCATGACGGAAGCCTTTCAGCGAGGCAACAAGGTCATCTTCGCTGGCAACGGAGGCAGTGCCGCGGATGCCCAGCATTTGGCGGCCGAGTTCGTCAGCCGCTTCGAGTTCGACCGCCCAGGCCTGCCATCGCTGTCGCTGGCCACCGACACTTCGATGATCACCGCCATCGGCAACGACTACGGCTACGACAAGCTCTTTCGTCGTCAGCTTGAGGCGCAATCGCGCCCGGGCGATATCTTCGTCGGCATCACCACTTCGGGCCGCTCGAAGAATGTGCTGGCGGCCTTCGAGGCCTGTAAGGCGCTGCAGGTGACATCAGTGGCGCTCTGCGGCACGGGCGGCGATCTCGAGGACAAGGCCGACATCGTGCTTCGCGTGCCCTCCGCGCACACGCCGCGCATCCAAGAGTGCCATATCTTGATCGGCCACATGCTGTGCGCGCAGGTTGAGATGTCGATCTTCGGGCATTTGGCGCCGCAATGACGGCGACGGCCGCGGCCGGGCCCAGTGCCGCACCCTGCATCGTCCTGGCCGGCGGCCTCGGCACGCGACTGCGCGGCACATTAGGGGATGTGCCCAAGTGCCTGGCGCCCGTCGGTGCGCGCAGCTTCCTGGACATCCAGCTCAACGCCCTCCTTGCTGCCGGGGTGGACGAAGTCGTGCTGTCGCTAGGCCACCAGGCCGAACAGGTGGTGGCTGCGGTGAAGGCCGGCCCTGCGAGGCGTTCGCTGCGCTGGGTGGTCGAGCCTTCACTGCTGGGCACGGGCGGCGCCATCGCTCATGTCATGGACGTGCTGGGCCTGGACGAAGCGCTCGTCGCCAATGGCGACACCTACCTCGACGGCGACATCTCCGCAATGCTGGTGCCGCTGGACATCGGAGGCGGCGAGTTCTTCCGGATGGCGCTTGTGCAGGTGCCAGACCGCACGCGCTTCGGGGGCGTGGACGTCGATGGCCACGGCCGCGTGCGGGGTTTCCTGGAAAAGGGCCGACACGACGGGGGCGCCATCAACGCGGGGCTCTACCGCCTCGCACGGCAGGCCTTGCCAGCCGCCCGCAACGGCGCCTACTCGCTGGAGGCCGAAGTGCTGCCGGGGCTGGTCCGCGCAGGCGCCGTCCGCGCCGTGTCGGTTGCGGGAAGCTTCACGGACATCGGCGTGCCCGAGGACTACCGACGCTTCTGCGCCGAACATGCTGCCTAGCGCCCCAGGCTCAGGTCGCCGCGCGGCCTTCATCGACCGCGACGGGGTCATCAACGCTGAGCTGGACTACGTCTACCGCGTCGAAGACTTCCACGTCCTCCCTGGCGCCGTGGCGGGGCTGCGCCAATTTGCTGAGCTCGGCTATGCGCTGGTGGTGGTCACAAACCAGGCCGGCATCGCCAAGGGCCGTTACAGCGAGGCGGACTATGCACTGCTGACTGCCCACATGCGCGAGCTGCTGCGACGGCAGGGCGTTGAGTTCGCCGGTGTCTACCATTGCCCCCATCACCCCGACGGATCGGTGGCGCGCTATGCGGTGCCATGCGCATGCCGCAAGCCCGCGCCGGGCCTGCTTTTGCAGGCCGCCACCGATCTGGGTCTGGACCTGGCGCGCTCGGTCCTGGTGGGCGACAAGATTTCCGACACCCAGGCCGGCCGCGCCGCCGGTGTACGGTGGACCGTGCTAGTCGAATCCGGCCACCGGCTCCCCGCCGATGCTCTAACCCATGCCGACCACCGTTGTGCCGACCTCGCCGAGGCTGCGGCCTGGGTCGCTGAGCAGGCCCGCCCGCAATCACGAGAACCCGCATGAACCCCAAGATCATCCGCGCCCGCGCTCCGTTGCGCCTGGGCCTGGCCGGAGGCGGCACCGACGTCAGCCCCTTCAGCGACGAGCATGGCGGCCACGTGCTCAATGCCACCATCGACCTCTATGCCCAGGCCATCCTGGAACCCCGAGACGACGGCCTGGTGGTCTTCGCGGCCGAGGACCGTCAGGAGCATGTGAGCCTGCCGGCCTCGGCCATGTTGGCCGACGAGGAACCGCTGCGTTTGCATCGCGGCATCTACCACCGCATCGTGCGCCAGTTCAACGGCGGGCGGCCCCTGTCGCTGAAGCTCACGACCTTCGCCGACGCACCCGCCGGCTCGGGCCTGGGCACCTCGTCGACCATGGTGGTGTGCATGCTGCAGGCCTATTCAGAGTGGCTTCAACTCGGGCTGGGCGAGTATGACATCGCCCATCTGGCCTTCGAGATCGAGCGCCTGGAGCTGGGCTTGGCAGGAGGCAAGCAGGACCAGTACGCGGCGGCCTTCGGCGGCTTCAATTTCATCGAGTTCGGACCCCAGGACAAGGTGCTGGTGAACCCGCTGCGCGTCAAGGACTGGTTGGTGAACGAGCTGGAATCGGCCACGGTGCTCTACTACACAGGCCAGTCGCGCGAGTCGGCGCACATCATCCAGCGCCAGATCGACAACACGCGCGCAGGCAACACGTCCTCGGTCGACGCCATGTTGGCTCTCAAGCAGGATGCGCTGGCGATGAAGGAAGCCATCCTGCGCGGCGACCTTGCGCGCTACGCCCAGGTGCTGGGGCGCTCATGGACAGCG
>CAIWPS010000323.1 GCA_903914615.1 uncultured beta proteobacterium
GAGATGTTTCCCGCCACCTACGGCACCGCCGCCTACTACGTGCTGGCCGGCGGGCTCGGAATGACCTACGCGTCGTATATCGCCGACCAGATCGCGCCGGGCAGCCGCTCGCAACTGGACGATTTCTCGGTCGATATCCCCGACTTCCTGGCACGCTGCCGCCACCTGCTCTAGCGTTCCCGCACCGGTGTAGCGCGCCAACCAATTTTAGAACTTCCGACAGCCGAATTTAGAACCAAAAAAACGGGGCCGAATTGGCCCTCAGGGCTTCGTAAGCGACCTCTTGAGCGGGGTTTATGGGTCACTTGCGGGGGCTGATCAGAAGCTCAGACACGCGGAGGGCGTTGCTGCCGGCGCTGATCATGTAGGAGGTCTGCAGGCGCTCGACGGCGAAGGCGCGGAAGATGCGGCGGATTTCAGGGCGGTCGTTGATCGACAGGAGGAACCGGCCGCGCAACACGGATAGCATCTCCGCCATCCGCTCGAAATCAGCCCTGCCAAACACCCCCGCGCCGTAGTCGTGCTCGTTTCCCCAGTAGGGAGGGTCCAGGTAGAACAGCGTGGCCGGGCGATCGTAGCGGACGAGCAGCTCAGGCCAGGGCAGGCGCTCGATTACCACGCCGGCCAGGCGCTCATGCACCCGCTCCAGCATCGAGGCGAGCTTGGTGACGTCGAAGCGGCGGGGATTGCTCACCGAAACGCCGAAATTCTGGCCGACCACCTTGCCGCCGAACGCGGTGCGTTGGAGGTAGAGGAAGCGGGCGGCGCGCTCCAGGTCGGTCAGCGTGTCGGCCCGCGCGGCGAGTAGGCGCTCGAACTCGGCGCGGCTGGTGAGCTGCCAGCGCAGCATGTCCATCAGCGCCTCGTAGTGCCGCTGCAACACCCGGAACAGGGTCGCGACATCGAGGTTGATGTCGTTGATCACCTCCGCCTTCGCGCGGAACGGGCGGCGCAGGAAGATGCCACCCATGCCGATGAACGGCTCGACATAGGTCTCATGCGGAACCAGTCGCAGGCGGGCGATGATGCGCACTGCCAGCGCGCGCTTGCCGCCGAGATAGGGGGCGACCGGCGCCGCAGGGGACGCCGGCAACAGCAACGGGGTCGACTCCATCACACGTCCGCACTCTACTGCCCCCGTCTCCGGCCGGAGATGGCGGGGCGGTTCATCCGTGTGCGGGCGCTCCGCACGGTTCGGGCTGCGTCAACAGCCCGGCCCCCGTCTCTGCTGGGGGGTTATTGAGGGCACACCCAGGTCCAGGTCGCGCCCTGCGTACCGAGGCGTCGCTCGCCGCCGGCTCCGACGGCCCAGAGCGTCGCGCCGGCAGGCAGCGGATCGACGACGACAACGGTGCCATACGAGCCGGGCCGCAGCGCGTCCTGATGCAGTTCCCACGGCTTGCCGCAGGGCGGCATGTGCTCGATCTTGAAGGCGACCCCATTCATCGAGAACTCGTCAGCGCCCGGCCAGGGTTGCCAGGCGCCCGGCTTCAGCGGCGTCGGCAGCGCGACCTCATAGCGCGTGGCGATCGTCACCCCTGTCTGCGCGGCGGCCGGCGATGCCATCAGCACGGCAATAAGGAATAGCGGGCGCATCGGCGACCTCATGTCTGGTTGAACCGGCAGAAGGAACCCGCCTGGATGTTGAGCGTGCTCGCCGGCGTCGCGGCGGCGACCGTAAACGTGCCGGCGGAAGTGCCGTTCACCACCGATCCGTGGAAGTGGAAGTGATAATTCGTGGTCGCGGCATTGACGACGGTGCTGGTGGTCAATGTCGCCAGCGCGGTCACCGACACTTGCGCGGGCTGGCCGGCGACGCCGGTGGCGTTGGTCCAGTATTCCAGTTCCCCCAGCACGACCGTCGCGGCAACGCCAGTGTTGATCGAGAGGCGCAGCGCGCCGGTGGTCGCGGCGGCCTGATAGACGCCCCAGCAGTCGAAAACCGCCGTCGCCGCAGGATAGAGCGGCCAGGACCAGGGCCGCGTGCCATCCGTCACGGTGGCGCCCGTCGTGCTGGTGACCGCGTCCGTGGCATTCAGGGTGATCTGGTTGCCCGGCATGTATGCCTGGCCGGACGGCCGAGGGCTGCTCGGCGGCACGCCGAACAGGTGCAGCCATTCCTGCTCGAAGATCACCCAGGAGCCCCAATCACCGGGGTGCTGATAGTCGGCGCAGTTCAGCAAGCCATAGACGCAGTTGAACACCTGGTTGGCGCTGGCGTTCTGGTTGGCGAAGTTCGGCAGCCCCTGGGTGATGCCGCCGAGATAGAAGCGGTCGCCCATGATGACGATATCCCAGGGCGGGTTCTGCGCCTGGGCATAGGCGACCTGGCCGAGCTGCAATGTCGTGTAGGCGGCCGTGTTGGCGCCATTCGAGTAGGGCGGCGGCACCCAGATCTGCACCGAGGCGCCGACCGACTGGCACCAGGTCGCGATCACCTGCAGGTTCGCCATCTCGGTGGCGCTGCTCTCCGGCCCCGAGGCGGCGTTGGCGCTATTCTCCCCATCCTCAATCACGCAGAGCGCCGGCGGCCCGATATTCGCGGCCTCCAGTTTCGCCCACACCAGGCCCGAGGCGCCGGCAAACCACGGGCTGCTGATGCCTCCGGCGCCGTAGCTACTGGTGTAGACGCCACCGACCGCCGTGGTGGTGACGGCGTCGTAGCCACCGAAATAGCTTGTCGTGCCGAGGCTGGTGAAGGTCAGCGTCGAGGGGGTGCTGCCCTGCGTGGCGATGCTCGTCGGGTTGGTGATCTTGACGAAGATGCCGGTCGCCGAGCCCGAGGTGGACGTGCAGATGTTGCTCTGCGTCACGCCGCCGACGATCGGCGTCCAGCCGGTGGTGCCGGTGCCCTGGACGCAGGCGACCCAGACCGCCGACCACGCCTGCCCGACATTGATCGTCAGCACGCCGCCCGAGTTCGAGCAGTTCAGCAGCGACCCGCCATTGAGGCTGACGCCCGATTCCTGCGGCCCGAGCAGCGTGGAGACGACGACGGTGCAGCTCGTCGCGACATAGCCGCCGTCGCCGCCATCAACCACGTTGGAAGTAACCAGCCGGAACGGCGGCTTGAAGCCGGCCGAATACTGGCCGAACCGCTTGCCGATCTCGTTGCGGAAGGCGATGGTCGGCGAACTGGCCAGCAGATAAGGCCCATAGCCGCACGGCACTTGCTCGGCACAGACGACAATGCTGTCGGCAAAGAAATCGACGCCGACGGGCTGCTGGGATGTCGTGCGCAGGCGCGCATACATATTGTCGAGCGCCGGCCCGTTGCTGTTGGTGAACGGCCCGACGCTGAAGGCGGCCACAGCCGGATTGATCGACCCCGTCAGAAGATTCGCCAGCAGCAGCGCCTGCGCCAGCAGCTTCAGGCGCTGGAACGCGATCCGCATCATGATACCTGCGCCCCCACTGGCGCCGCCGCGCAATGCACCGTGACACCCGCCGGCGGCGTGACGGTGATGTTGACCCCCGAGTTCGTGCTGTCGGCCGCCACCGTCAGCGTCGCGGTGGCAAGGGTGGGGTTGAAGAAGTCCGGCAGCATCGCCAGCGTGCCGGGGCTGAGCAAGTTGATCGTCGCCGTGCCGCCCCGGCCGTAGCAGAGCGTCTGCTGCCACATCGCCATGTCGCCGTTGGCCACGTTGCGCGCAATCACCATCAGCAGCATCCCAGTCAGGGTGTTGGTCGGCAGGTTCATCACGTTGGCGGCGCCAGCCGCGTTGCCGTCGGATGTGAGGCGGATCGCCGTGCCGGCGCCCGATATGCCGCCGATCTGCTGGGTGATCGCCTGGCCGAGATAGCCGCCGGAGAAGGCATGCGTGGCGGCCACGCCGTTGTCGGTGGCGGATTGCCCCATGACGATCGAGCCCTGGCCGCTGGCGGTGCAGCCATAGCCAAGCGCGCCGGCGCGGGTGCCCGAGGCGGTATTCTGCGCGCCGATCGCATAGGCCCGGTTGCCGCTGGCGACCTGGGTTCCGGCATTGCGATCGAGCTGCAGGTCGATGGCCTCGGCGCCGGCAAGATTCGGCGCGGTCAGCGCGCTGTCGCTGAGCTGGACGTAGCCGGATTTGACGGTGATTCGCTGGGCGATCTGGCCTGACGTCGACCCGCCGACAGCGTACGTGATCAGCGCGTTGCCGCCGGTGTCGGTGGTGTTGGTCACCGTCACATCGACGGTCGTGTTGCCGGCCAGGAGAACGGCGGGGAACAGCGTGCCGCCTGTCAAGGTGCCTGTGTTGGTCGAGGCACCGGCCAGCGTGCCCGCGCTTAGCGTGCCCCCAGCGGCATTGACGGGGGTGAACCCCAGCGCGGTGGTGACGTTGCTGCTGCTCAGCGATCCACCCGCCGTCACCCGGCCCTTCGCGTCGGTGGTGACCGACTGGTAGGTGCCGGCCGTGCCCACCGAGGCCAGGGTGACCGTGATCCCGGTGGCGCCGGAGCCGCTGGCGTCGCCGCTGAGCGTGATCGTCTGGTTGGCGCTGATGTAGCCGCTCGGGTTCGCCGCGCTGTAGGGGGTGAACCCCAGCGCGGTGGTAACGTTACTGCTGCTCAGCGATCCA
>CAIWPS010000324.1 GCA_903914615.1 uncultured beta proteobacterium
GATGACGCCGACGCCGTTGCCCGCGCCACGAGCGAGGTGGTGCGCATCGCCAACTCGCGCGCCGGCGAGGGCTTCGTGGCCGTCAGCGCCGACGCGCGCAAGAAGTTCTGGCTCGACCGCAAGCGCACGGCGGCCATCGCCAGGCACACCAACGCCTTCAAGATCAACGAAGACGTGGTCATTCCGCTGCCGCGCATGGGCGAGTACACCGAGGGCATCGAGCGCATCAACATCGAGCTGAGCCTGCGCAACAAGCTCGAGCTGGTCCAGCGGCTCGAAGCCTTCTTCACGCGCGGTCACATGCCGCTGGGCAAGAGCGACGACGCAGGTGACATCCCGAGCGCCGTCCTGCTGGAAGACCGCGTGCAGCTGGCGCTGGCGCTGCTGCGCGTCGTGCGTGGACTGTGGAGGTTCTGGCTCTCCCACCTGGACGTCGTGCAGGCCGACAGCGGCCGTTCGGTGTTCGCGCTGCTTCAGGACTATTCGCTGCGGGCGTCGTGGAAGACGCAGCTCCTGCAGCCGCTGCAGAAGCTCTTCGCCGGGAGCGCCTTCGCGCCCGTCATCGAGCAGTGCAAGGTCATCCACCAGGAAGTGCTGCGCGGCCGCGTCTGGGTGGCGCTGCACATGCACGCCGGCGACGGCAACGTGCACACCAACATTCCCGTCAACAGCGACAACTACGAGATGCTGCAGACGGCGCACGAGGCCGTCGCCCGCATCATGGCGCTGGCGAGGCACCTGGGCGGGGTCATCAGCGGCGAGCACGGCATCGGCATCACCAAGCTCGAGTTCCTGAGCGACGCCGAGTTGCAGCCCTTCGCCGACTACAAGCAGCGCATCGACCCCGAGGGCCGCTTCAACAAGGGCAAGCTGCTGCGGGCCAAGGTCGTCGGCGACGGTGACTCCCGCAGCGCCGACCTGAGCGCCGCCTACACGCCCAGCTTCGGCCTCATGGGGCACGAATCGCTGATCATGCAGCAGAGCGACATCGGTGCCATCAGCGACAGCATCAAGGACTGCCTGCGCTGCGGCAAGTGCAAGCCGGTCTGCGCCACCCATGTGCCACGCGCCAACCTGCTGTACAGCCCGCGCAACAAGATCCTGGCCACCTCGCTGCTCGTCGAGGCCTTCCTGTACGAGGAGCAGACACGCCGCGGCATCAGCGTCAAGCACTGGGAAGACTTCGAGGACGTCGCCGACCACTGCACCGTGTGCCACAAGTGCCTGTTCCCGTGCCCGGTGAAGATCGACTTCGGCGACGTCACCATGAACATGCGCAACCTGCTGCGCAAGATGGGCAAGCAGAGCTTCCGCCCGGGCAAGGCCGTGGCGATGCAGTTCCTCAACGCCACCAACCCGAACAGCATCAAGTTCATGCGCGGCGCCATGGTGGGCGTCGGCTTCAAGGCGCAGCGCTTCCTGAACGGCCTGCTCAGGCCCGCAGCCCGCAAGCAGACCGCTGCGCCGCCGGCCACGCTGGGAGCGGCGCCGCTGAAAGAGCAGGTCATCCACTTCATCAACAAGAAGATGCCCGGCGGCCTGCCCAAGAAGACGGCGCGGGCGCTGCTGGACATCGAGGACAAGAACTACGTCCCCATCATCCGAGACCCGGCCGCCACCACGGCGGAGACCGAGGCGGTGTTCTACTTTCCGGGCTGCGGCAGCGAGCGCCTGTTCAGCCAGGTCGGCCTGGCCACCCAGGCCATGCTCTGGCACGCCGGCGTGCAGACCGTGCTGCCGCCGGGCTACCTGTGCTGCGGCTACCCGCAGCGCGGGGCCGGGCAGGCCGACAAGGCCGACAAGATCATCACCGACAACCGGGTGCTCTTCCACCGCGTGGCCAACACGCTGAACTACCTCGACATCAAGACCGTGGTCGTCAGCTGCGGCACCTGCTACGACCAGCTGCAGGGCTACAAGTTCGAGGACATCTTCCCCGGCTGCCGCATCGTCGACATCCACGAATACCTGCTGGAAAAGGGCATCACGCTGCCCAACCCACAGGGCGGCTACCTCTACCACGACCCCTGCCACAGCCCGATGAAGCTGCAGGAGCCGATGAAGACGGTCAAGGCGCTGGTGGGCCCGAATGTGCTGAAGAGCGAGCGTTGCTGCGGCGAGAGCGGCACGCTGGGGGTGACGCGGCCCGACATCAGCACGCAGGTGCGCTTCCGCAAGGAGGAAGAGCTGAGGAAGGACGAGACGGCCCTGCGCAGCCTGCTTTCCCAGGACAGCGGGCTCAGCGCCGCGGCGCAGGCCAACGTCAAGATCCTCACCAGCTGCCCCAGCTGCCTGCAGGGCCTGAAGCGCTACGAGGACGACCTCGGCAGCGGCCTGCTGGAAGCCGACTACATCGTGGTCGAGATGGCGCGGCTGATGCTGGGCGAGACGTGGCTGCCGGACTACGTGGCCCGGGCCAACGCCGGCGGCATCGAGCGCGTGCTGGTCTAGCGGTCTAGCGCGGCAGGCGGATGCAGTTACAAATGCAGGCTCGAATCGGTGCCCAGGTGGCCCAAAGCAGTGATTTGTGCCCCAAGCTCGGTCAAATCGCGGGTCTTGTTGCAATTGGGCCCCGGAGGCCGCCTTCCGCACCCCGCAAACTCGGGGGTAGACTGAAAATGCTGCACTGCCATACTTTAGCCAGTCGTTCACCTAAGGGGTTTCCATGGCACTGAAGAAGATTGCGCTCGCTGCAGCGCTCGTTTCGGCGTCCGTCTCGGCCATGGCGGTGACCTACACCATCGGTACGCTGCCCACCGCACCCTCGGTCTACAGCAACGTGCTCACCGAAGCCCCGGGCGCCTTCAGCGACATCTTCAACTTCACCTTCCCGGCC
>CAIWPS010000325.1 GCA_903914615.1 uncultured beta proteobacterium
AGGCGCGGCCGGCCACCGATGCCGATGCCACCGCCGAATTCCACCGCGTGCTCGCCCAGCATGTCCCGGGCCGTGACGGTGCCAGGCGTGCGCGCCTTGCGCTCAAAGTGAGGCGCCAGCACTTGCTCGATCTGCGCCCACGGCAGCCGGCCCGTCAGCACCACCAGCGGGTGGCGAGGATCGACCATGCCGTCCAGGCGGGCGCGGAAGAAGTCCGGTGTGCTCATGGTCCGAATCCCTCAGGAATCAACTAACCCTCCAACGGTTCTTCAGAGATTCCGTGCACAACGTTTACCCCGAATCGCTAGCATTCATGCGGGTTCTGGGCGTTCTGCAGGGCCGACTGACTAGGCTCGTTGTGCGTGAGCAAGTTTGCCGCCAAGCCGAGAGCAATCGCGAGAAACGACCCCGATTGCCGGCCATAGCTGCCGGCTTGGTCCCGCGCATGGAACCAACTGGAGTAGCTTTGCAAGTAGTCGGTGGCGAAAACATTGAAGGCGCTTGATCTAGTCTTTGGGCCACGCGTGGCGCGCTCCGCGCACACGCTGCCCGCCGCAGAGGCTCAACGCGTCGTGCTGAACGCCTAGGCCTACTCAGTCGGCCCTGCAAAATCACTTTTCGACCCTTCTGCCGGCCCGACGGCGCTCCAGCCGGCTCAGCACCTGAATGCCGGGCGCCCTCCAATTTGAGCCGGGCACGAGTTCAGCATTCCCGATCAAGCCGGGAGATGGGCTCTGGCGCGTCTTCGTGACCGAACTTGGGGCCTGGAGGCGCTTGGCGGGGCCGAATGGCGTCGCATTTGGCGGGCCGCCAGCCTTGCTGGGGCCAACCTGCAAAATCACTTTTCGTTCGCGCGGCCCTGTCCCCGCTGCCTCAGGTCGCAGCGGTTGGGAGTGGGGCCCAGGCGAGCGCGAGGCTCAGACCGGAACGTGCATCCGGGCAGCAACTGCCGCCTGCAGATCCGTGACCGCGCGCATCAGCCAGCGCAGGTTGAAGCCGGCCGCGCAACTGACGGCGTGCAGCGCGTCGCCGACCGCGCCTTGCAGCCAGCAGCGGTCCATCCTGTGATCGGACTTCAAGTGTCCAATCGCCGGCTCGACCGCCTGGCGCCGCCGCAGCCACGTCTTCTGCTGCCGACTCAGGCTCTTGATCTTGCCCCGATGGATGATCTCCATGCCGGGGTTGTCCGCGTCCACGCCGCGGAAGCCGAGATCGACGACGATCTGCTTGATCTTGGCCGGCACGTCCTGCATCAGGTTGGCCGCCTGCTCCATTACGGCGCTGAGGATGTGGCCGTCGTAGGGGTTGCCGGGGAAGGTCCGCGCGCCCATCATCAAGCCGGCCTTGTGAGACACGACGATGGCGGCCTTCACGCCGAACTCGTAGGGCTTGCGCGCCTTGCCTTTGGCGATGCACTCGACCTCGGGAGCGTGCAGCGCGTAGAGCTTGTTCTTGTCCTTCGTCTGCTGGGTGCGGATGCGCTCGGCCCGCTCCAGCCACATCGTCAGGTCGCTCACCGCCTTGGCGTCCACCGGCGCAAACTCTGGCGCCTTGACCTTGCGCTGCACTTCGCGCATCACGATGCCCAGGGTTGTGCGTTGGCGCTTGACGACCTTCTTCAGGCGACGGAACTGCTTGGCATGCGCGTAGCCGCCGGCCCGACGTCGCAGTTCCTTGCCCTCCCTGGCGAAGGTCTGCTTGAGCTGAATGCCAGCACGCCTGGCGGCACTGACGACCTTGTGGCGCGCGATCTCCAGCAGGCGGCTGTCCACGGGGTGCGCGATGGCCTTCTCCTGGACAGTCGTGTCAACAATCACTCGCTCGAGCTCTTGAGGCTTGACAGCCTTGATGGCCAGCGCCGTATCGATGGTGGCCTTGAGCAACTGTTCCAGACCGTCTTCGCCCAGGGCTCGCCGAAACCGTCCGATCTGTGTCGGGTCGCAGGGCAGCCGGTGCTCGTAGTAGTCCATGCCGCTGAAGAACTGCCACACGATGTTCTCGCTCCAGCGCGAACAGACCTCCTCGTCGCTGAGGTTGAAGGCGTTCTTGAGATAGACCAGGCTTGCCATCAGCCGAATGGGCAGCTTGGGCCGCCCGGCGGTGCTGATTCCCCCGCCGACGACCACCGCCGTCGGGCCGAAGAGGTCAGCCCCATCCAGACTCTGGCCGGCGCGATTCTCACGCTCGAACTTCGCGGCCAAGGTCGCCTCGATCAGCTCCCACGGCAACCGCTTGGCGAGCACCGCAAGCGGGTCGTTCAGGTTGATCATGGCGTCGATGCGGCTGCGGAAGAAGTCCGGCGTCTCCATGCCCATTTCCCTCAGAAAACTATTCCTCGGATAACGATTTCTGAGGGAAACGGTGGACCTCGTTTACCCGGATTCGCTAGGAAAGACGCGGGTTCCGGGCCTTTTGCAGGGCCGACTACTCAAGCTGTCCATTCATCGGCTCGACGGAAGCGCTTCTGCCAGAGACAAGCATGCTGTTCACAAATGCGTAGGAAGGCGATCCCAGTTCGTGCTTGCTAGCAATTTCGACGGCCCTTAGCGGCAGCGCCCGGTCCAACTCGTATCGCAGTTCAGCCAGCGCCTTGATGGCTATGACTATCACGTCGAAAGTATCGTTGCTGGTCGACACGCTGGGAATAGTACGGAAACTGGGAGGCGTGCCTTCTGAATAGTCAGCAAATGCGCTTCACAGAAAATGAAACCAGATGCCGCCATGCCCAGCTAACGATGGGCGGCCACACAATCTAACGGCTGGGCGTTGTTGGTTGTCTAGCAAGCGTCTCGGTTCTGATACCAAGAAAGCTCAATAGTTTTGCCCGGAGCCGCGCGGTACGCCTTTCAAATAAAAGCCAGAAAACGTAGCCAACGACGATCGATAGCACTGTGACGATCGCGGCGTACATCATCCCTAGAGCATGGGGTTGATACTTTATCCCACCGGTAAGTAGAGCACTTGTCAAAAGAACGAATGGGAAATGAGTCAAGTATAGTGAAAACGAGATGTCGGAAAAGAC
>CAIWPS010000326.1 GCA_903914615.1 uncultured beta proteobacterium
CCGGCAGTGGCCAGGTGCTTCATTGCCAGGACTCCAGTTCCAGCGTGCGCGTGCCGCCGGTCAGAAAGGCCGACGCGGCCGGCTCGCTGCGTTCCAGCTTCACCAGCCCGGGGCCCGGGCAGTACCACTCGGTGGTGGCCAGCGGCATGTCGCGCCAGCCCGTCGCCGGGTCGGCGTAGACGCGCACGCTGGCGCTGCCGCGCACGCGCAGGCAATGCTCGAAGCGCCCGGCGGGCACCTCGACGGACTCGTTCACCGCGTCGATCTGGTAGTTCATCGGGATTTTCGGATGCGAATGCCGGATCTCGCGCGGGAACTCGTTGCTGCGCATTAGCAGGTACGCGGTCGTCGGCGCCTGCCACTGCGTGCCGACGGCGTAGGGCGCCTTCAGCACGAAGCGCGGCGGCCGGTCCAGGTCGGGCTCGGCCTGCAGGTCGCTCTTGCTGGCGACGCGGTAGATGCCGCTGGCGTCGACGCGCAGCCAGTAGTCGATGCCGCTGTCGCTGCGGCGGCGATAGGCCGGCTGTCCGTCCAGCGCCGCCAGGCTCTCTGCAGGCAGCGTGCGCAGGACGAGCGGCTCGCGGTCGCTGGTGTCCTCGCCGGTGCGCGTGGTGACGCGGTAGGTCCAGCGGTGGCCGGGGTCGCGCGGAACGAGCGCAGCCGAGCCGCCCCCGCGCTGGCAGCCGGCCAGCAGCAGGCCGGCCGCGAGGAGCGCGAGCCCGGTTCTCATTTCTCGGGCAGCTGCGGCACCGGCAGGTCGCGCAGCTTGACGACCTGCTCGTCGCTGCCCGGGCGCAGCCAGCCCAGGCCGCCCTTGCCGACCTTGGGCTCGCTGGTGCCGAACTGGCTGACGCCGTCGCGGATCTTCTTCAGTCCCTCATTTAGCAGCGCGTGCAGGTCCTTGGCGTAGGGCAGCTTGTAGGCGCGCGGCTGCGCCGCCGGCTTGCCGTCCTCGAGCGCATTGACCCAGACGTAGACCGCGCCGGGGCGCTTGGCCGTGGGCTCGTCGATGACGGCGGCCAGCAGCACGAAGCGCTCGGGCAGCGCGTCGGCGCTGGGCCAGCCCCAGACGCCGTGCACGACCTCGTCGGCGTAGAAGTAGAAGACCGACACCGCCACCACCAGCAGGCCCTTGAGCCACACCGGCCAGCGCGACCACAGCAGCGCCAGAAGCGCCAGGAAGGCCAGCGCAGCGAAGCTCAGGACGACAGGCAGGGTCATAGGCGTTGGACCAGTGATTTGGGCAGGGTGTTGACGTTGACCACGCTGCCGTCGGGCTGCAGCGTGAAGCGCACGGCGGTGGCCTCGTCGCCCTGGCGGGCGAGCTTCAACTGGCCGTAGAAGACGACCTCGGCGCGCGGGTTGACCTTGATCACCGACACCGTCACCTCCACCGGCTGGCCGTCGCGCGACTGGTAATACTGGACGTTGACGGTGAACTCGCCGGGCACGATGCCGCGGATGGTCACCACCTCCTGGCGGAAGGGGCTCTGGATGCGCTGGCCGTTGATCACGATGGCGTCGTTGGCGTCGCCGCGGTCGTCGCGGTCCAGGTACATCAGGCCGGCCTCGCGCTGGCGGAACCACACCAGGTTGCCGCCCGGGTCCTGCACCCAGGTGTCGATGTCGTTGGGGTTGCGGTCGGGCCAGCCGACGTTGACGATGTACTCGGCCTTGGACGGGATGTCGCCGGCCTTCAGCGCCCTCGGGTTCATCGCCAGCAGCGCGACGATGAAGCAGAAGACGAAGGCAATGAGCATGTTGAACAACATGTCGTAGAAGGGGTCGACCTCGGCCTCGCGGGCCAGCCGGCGGCGGCGCAGGGTCATGGCCGTGGCCCGGTGCGTTGCCCCAGACCCAGCCGCTGCACGTCGGCCACCAGCGCGTCGGCGTAGCGGTCCAGGCGCGTCAGCTGCAGGCCGAGCAGGATGTTGCCGACCAGGCCCACCATGGTCGTCAGCAGCGCCACGCCCAGGCCGGTGGTCAGGCTCTTGAGCAGTTCCTGCGACTGCGCGGGGTCGAAGTTCTGGATGCTGCCGATGTTCAGCGCCAGGATCGAAAAGCCGATGACCTTGCCCAGCAGGCCCAGCTTGAGCTGGATGCCGTTGACCCACCATGCGGTGACGTGCGGGCCATGCGTGCTTTCCAGCAGAAGGTCCAGCGCGGTGGCGCTGTCACCGGCAGCCAGGGCCCGGCCGTAGTCGCCGGCCCAGCCGCTGCCCAGCGACAGCGCCGCGCGCTGGCGCTGCAGCACGCGCGTGCGCGCGCCGCACCAGAGCGTGGAAGCGGCGAAGACGACGATGATGACCATCGTGATGCCGGTGGGGTCGGCATGCAGCAGCAGCGCCCACACGCCGCGGCCGCCGAGCAGCCAGGTGGCGAAGGCCAGCAGGCCGGCCAGGGCCAGCCATTCCAGCCACAGCGGCTCGTCGGGCGCGCCGGCGCCAGGGCGCGCCCGGCGGTGGTCCAGCCAGGCCTGCAGCTGCTGCACGGCGGCCTTCACAGTTCGATGACCATGCCGTCGTGCGCCACTTCGATGCCTTGCGCGGCCAGCGCGCGCCGCTGCGCGCCGCGTTCGTCGAGGATGGGGTTGCTGTTGTTGACGTGGGTGAGGATCTTGCGCGGCGCCGCGATGCCGCCCAGCACGTCGATCATGCCGGCGCGGCCGCCGTGGCGGCTCTGCGGCAGGTGGCCCAGTTCGCTGGCGCTGCGCGCGCCCAGGCCGGCGTCGCGAAGTTCGTGTTCGTCCCAGAAGGTGCCGTCGACCATCACGCAGTCGGCGTCGCGCAGCCAGTGCAGTTCGGCCTCGCCGACCTCGGCCAGCGCCGGCGAGAAGAAGAAGCGCTGGCCGTTGCGCAGGTCCTGGACATGCAGCGCGATGGCGCTGCCGACGAGGTCACCACGCTGGCGCGCATGCGGCGGCGCGGCCGCCGGCACGGCCACGGCATGGAAGGCCAGGTGGCTGAAGCCGGGGATGTGGAAGGCAGCCGCCGGCGCCCCGCCGGCCACCGGCAGCATGTGCCAGTGCACGGCGCAGTAGTTCTCCAGCACGCCCAGCAGCGGCAGCTCGGCCGTCAGGTCCTCGAAGACCAGCGGCGTGGCGAAGACCTCCAGCCGGGCGCTGGCGCCCAGGCTGAGCAGGCCGGCGACGCTGTGCAGCTGCGAGTCGGTCAGCACCACGGCCGCGATGGGCGAGTCGCGCGGGCCGCCCTGCGGGTGCAGGCAGGGGTTGGCGCTGATCTGCTGCGCCAGGTCGGGCGAGGCATTGACCAGCACCCAGCGATCGCCGTCTTCCGACACCGCGACCGAGCTTTGCGTGCGTGCCGCCCCCGCCATCTCGCCGCGGCGGTAGCCTTCGCACATGCGGCAGCGGCAGTTCCATTGCGGGAAGCCGCCTTCGGCGCTGGAACCCAGCACGAGGATCTTCATGCCCTGCACCCAGGCATACGCCAGGGGCCGACCTTGACTGTGCACATTGAGAGGCAGAAAGCTCGCATGCCAAACCGGCCGTCGACACCCCACCGCGAGTGCGCCATGCCGACCGGCGCGCAGGGTTTTGCAATACCCATGCCGGCGCGCGAAAGGGCCTTGAGCCCGCGCTGGCGGGGTGCGCAAGGCAGCGGCCGGGGCGGTCTGCTCCATTCCGTGACGGCAGGGTCGTGACATGGGACAGGGATATCCCCAGGACCTGAATGCGACACGCCGCGGTGCGCTGCTCGGCGGCCTGTCCATCGGCATGAGCCTGCTGGCGCCCATGCGCAGCCGCGCGGCGCCACCTGCGATGCCGCTGCCACCGACCCTGCACGCCGCCGGCAGCGACTGCTGGTGGGTCGAGGCCGCGCGCGGCGAGGCCACGCCCGACAACGGCGGCGTCACCGCGCAGCTGGCGCTGCTGCGCGACGGCGAGCGCCTGTGGCTCATCGGCAGCGGCCCCACGCCGGCCTTCGGCGCCGCGCTCGCCGAGGCCGCGCGGCAGGCCTGCGGCCAAGGCGTCAGCGATGTCGTCAACACCCGCGCCACGCCCGAGGTGGGCCTGGGCAACAGCGCCTTCCCGCAGGCGCGGCTGTGGGCGCTGCCGGGGGTGATGGCGCTGATGAACGCGCGCTGCCGCGAATGCCTGGCGCGGCTGCGGTCGCACATCGGCGCGGCCGGCGCCAGCCTCGACCCGGCCGCGATCCGGCCGCCGACGCTGGCCGTGGGCGAAGCCGGCGCCAGCTCAGGCACGCTCGGCCCCTGGGCCTGGCGCGCCTTCGATCGCGGGCCGGGCGAACGGGTGCTGGCGCTGCGCCACGCCGGCCAGCAGCTGGTGGTGGCGCAGGGCCTGCTGTGGGCCGGCGACATTCCCGACCTGCGCAACCTGCGCGTCGATGCGCTGCGCGACAGCCTGGTCGCGCTGCAGGACTGGGCCGGCAGCGACCGCATCGTCGGCGAGCAGGGCGGCCTGGCCGATGCGGCCGCCATCGGCCGCCACATCGCCTACCTCGACGCCCTGCGCGCCGCCATCGAACCCTACCTGGCGCGCGGCGACCTCTGGGGTGCGGCCGGCGGCATCGAGCTGCCGGCGTGGGCCGCGGCGCCGGGCTATGCGGCGCGCCATGCGCTGAACGTGCAAAGGCTGTGGCTGGAGCTGGAGCCGACTATCTTCCGCTAGCCGCGTTGGCCTTCCAGCGCAGCTTGCGGTAGATGGTGTTGCGGCTGATGCCGAGCTGCTTGGATGCCGCCGAGATGTTGCCGCCCAGCGCCGCCAGGGTGGCGCGGATCATCTCGGTCTCGGCCTCTTCGAGTGTGCGGCCGGCCAGGGGCTCGGCGGGCGGGGCCGATGCGGCCACCGCCTGCACCGCGGCAGGGGCCGGCGCGGGC
>CAIWPS010000327.1 GCA_903914615.1 uncultured beta proteobacterium
CAGGCGCAAGGGCGTGATCTGCGCGACCACGGCGCCGCGACGCGGGCGGTTCTCGATCAGCCCCTCGCCCAGCAGCAGGTTCAGCGCCTCGCGGATCGGCGTGCGCGAGACGCCGAAGCGGGTCGCCAGTTCGACTTCGTCAAGGCGCGTGCCGGGAAGCAGGACGCCGGTGGCGATGTCCTCCTCGATGGCTTCGCGCAGTCGCTCGGACAACTTGCTCATGGCAGCAGATTCTTCAAGGCAGGCACCCGGGGCTGGGCATTGTGCGGCATTGTGGACTCTACGGACGCCTTTGCCGGTTCATGCATTCATAATGAATTTTCTTGCATCCATTCAGCCCGGGAATTCCCGATTCACGGCGCTCGAACCGACTTCCATGCCAGCCAAGTCCTACCGCATCGGGCAGATTGTGCCCAGCTCCAACACCACGATGGAGACCGAGATCCCGGCGCTGCTGCGCTCGCGCGAAGGCGTCGAAGCCGAGCGCTTCACCTTCCATTCCAGCCGCATGCGGATGAAGAAGGTCACTCAAGAAGAGTTGGCCGCCATGGACGCCGACAGCGACCGCTGCGCGCTGGAACTGGCCGACGCGCGCGTGGACGTGCTGGGCTATGCCTGCCTGGTGGCCATCATGAGCATGGGCCACGGCTACCACCGCGTGTCCGAAGCCAGGCTGCACCAGCGCACGGTCGAAGCCGGCGGCGCGGCACCCGTGGTCACCAGCGCCGGCGCCCTGGTCGACGGCCTGAAGGCCCTGGGGGCGAAGCGGGTGTCGCTGCTGGCGCCCTACATGAAGCCATTGACGCGGCTGGTCATCGACTACATCGAGGCCGAGGGCATCGAGGTCGTGGACAGCATCTCGCTCGAGATCCCCGACAACCTCGAGGTCGGGCGGCTGGACCCGCTGGCGCCGGCCGAGATCAGCAAGCGGCTGAACACCCGCGGCGTCGATGCCGTCGTCGCCTCGGCCTGCGTACAAATGCCCTCCTTGGCGTCGGTGCAGCTGATGGAAGATCGGGTCGGCCTGCCGGTGGTGTCGTCTGCCATCGCCACCACCTACCTGATGCTGAAGAGGCTGGGCCTGAAGACCGGCGTGCCGGGCTTCGGCGCGCTGCTCTCGGGCGCCTACTGATTCCCCATTCCAACACCGGAGACCCCACGATGGACACCACCCGCCGCACCCTGCTCACCGGCCTGGCCGCCGCGCCCAGCCTGCTGGTGCCCGCGCGCTACGCCCGCGCCGCCGAGCCGCTGAAGATCTCGCACCAGTTCCCCGGCGGCTCGGACAAGGACGGCGACTTCCGCCACCGCCTGAGCCTGCGCTTCGCCGAGCAGGTCGACAAGCGCAGCAACGGCGCGCTGAAGGTCAACGTCTACCCGGGCTCGTCGCTGATGAAGGTCAACGCCCAGTTCAGCGCCATCCGCAAGGGTGCGCTGGACATGACGCTGCTGCCGCTGCCCTACGCCGGCGGCGAAGTGGCTGAACTGAACATCGCGCTGATGCCCGGCCTGGTGACGTCCTACGAACAGGGCTACGCCTGGAAGAAGAGCGAGGTCGGCAAGGCGCTGACCGACCTGCTGGCCGACAAGGGCGTGGTCATCGTCACCTGGATCTGGCAGGCCGGCGGCGCCGCCAGCCGCAGCGTGCCCATCATCGCGCCCGAAGACACCAAGGGCCTGAAGTTCCGCGGCGGCAGCCGCGAGATGGACATGGTGGCCAAGGCCGCCGGCGCGACCACGCTCTCGATCCCGTCCAACGAGACCTACGCCGCCATGCAGACCGGCGCCGTCGACGTCGTCACCACCTCGGCCACCAGCCTGATCTCGTTCCGGCTGCAGGAAGTGTCCAAGCACCTGACGATCAGCAAGGCCGGCAAGTCCTACTGGTTCATGCTCGAGCCGCTGCTGATGAGCAAGGCCATCTTCGACAAGCTGCCCAAGGACCAGCAGGCGCTGATCATGACCGTGGGCGCCGAGATGGAGAAGTTCGCGCTCGAAGGCGCACGCGCCGACGACGCCAGCATCTCCGACGCCTACATCAAGGCCGGCGCCAAGGTCTACGACCTGCCCGACGCCGCGCTGGCCAAGTGGGTGTCGCTGTCGCGCACGACGGCCTGGAAGGACTACGCCGAGCGCAGCGAGGGCTGCGCCAAGCTCCTGAAGCTGGCCGAGAAGGTGCCGGCGTAAGCCGCGTGCACGCCGCAGCAGGGAGCCCTCGATGAGCCATGGATACGACGTCGGCGAAGCGGGGCTGGAGCTCCACGACGCCGAGCGGCCGCCCGCCGGCCACCCCACCGTGGCCGCGCTGGACCGCGCGATGAAGGCCGTCAACCGCGCCGTCATGCTGCCCTGCATGCTGGCGCTGGTGGGCGCGGCGGGCATCCTCACCTACAGCGTCGCGGCGCGCTACTTCTTCAAGATTCCGACCGAGTGGCAGGACGAGACCGCGGTCTTCCTGCTCATCGGCGCCACCTTCTTCTCGGGCGCCTACGTGCAGTCCTTCCGCGGCCATGTCGGCGTCGAGGCGGTCGCCACGCTGCTCTCGCCGCGCGTCAACCACTGGCGCATGCTCTTCGTCGAGGTGCTGAGCCTGGCCTTCTGCGTCTTCTTCTCGTGGAAGTCGTGGACGCTGTTCCGCGAGGCGCTGCACGAGGGCTACAGCAGCAACTCCACCTGGGGCCCGCCGCTGTGGATACCCTACGCGCTGATGGCCAGCGGCATGACGCTGCTGTCGCTGCAGCTGCTGCTGGAAGTGGTGGCCCGCCTCGTCAACCGGAGCGAAGGGCGATGAGCGGCGCCACCATCGGCATTGCCTACGGCGTCATCACGCTCGTCGTGATGTTCTCGGGCATGCCCATCGCGTTCGGCCTGGGCGCCGTGGCGGTGGGCTTCATGTACTTCTTCATGCCGGCCTCGGCGCTGGACACGGTGACGCAGAACGTCTACGAGGAGATGGCCAGCATCACGCTGCTGTCGATACCGCTGTTCATCCTGAAGGGTGCGGCCATCGGCAAGAGCCCGGCGGGCAAGGACCTGTACTCGGCCATGCATGCCTGGATGAGCAAGGTGCCGGGCGGCCTGGGCATCGCCAACGTCTTTGCCTGCGCCCTGTTCGCGGCGATGTCGGGCAGCAGCCCGGCCACCTGCTCGGCCATCGGCAGCGCCGGCATCCCCGAGATGCGCATGCGCGGCTACTCGCCGGGTTTCGCCGCCGGCATCATCGCCGCCGGCGGCACGCTGGGCATCCTGCTGCCGCCGTCGATCACGATGATCCTGTACGCGGTGGCGGCCGAGCAGTCGCTGGGCCGCCTGTTCCTGGCCGGCATCGGGCCGGGCGTGCTGCTGGTCGGATTGTTCGCGGCCTACGCCGTGATGCGCTACCGCAAGGAGCACGCGGCCGCGAAGGCCGAGTTCACGAACAGCGGCAAGGGTTCGGCGCTGCTCGACGACCATGTCTACACGATGGCGGAGAAGGTCGAGATGCTGCCGCGCGTGCTGCCCTTCGTGGTGCTGCTGATCGGCGTCATGGTGGCCCTGTACGGCGGCTACGCCACGCCCAGCGAGACGGCGGGGCTGGGCGGCATCCTGGCGCTGGCGCTGATCGCCATC
>CAIWPS010000328.1 GCA_903914615.1 uncultured beta proteobacterium
ATACTCGCATCGGTACCTCGCTCAGGTCCAGTACCTGTTCAATCGACGATTCAACCTCAGAACCATCCTCAAGCGGCTCGCCCGGGCCGCGTGCACGACCGCACCGTGCCCACTTCAGATGGTGCGGGCGGCTGAATCATCTTTCTGATCAGGTGCGGCTATGCGGTCGATATCAGTCTGGATCTCGCCCTCACTGCGTGGATGCCCCCGGCCTCAAACGGCTCATAGCCGAGTAGAACGCTCAGTCAAGGAGCATTTGTGTAGTGGAAAGAATCCGCCGCTAACGTTAGCGGATATGCGGCCGATATCCTAGGCGGAAGACCTGGAACAGTAGGCCCATCGCGCGGAGTACCAAGAAATGTTCGTAACGTTCAGGTTTCGCCTTCTCGGCATCCTGGTGGGAATCAACATCTCCGTCCTCCTCCTCGGGGGAGCGGCCTACTACTTTCTCGGCGATGTCAACAATCGTCTGGAAAACCTGACCCAGGGGATCTACGCCCGTCTGGAGATCACCAACCACCTGCGCGAGGCCGCCGACGCAAGGGCCATCTCGGTGCGAAACCTGGCGCTACTAACCGACCCCGCATCGCGAGCCCAACAAGTCAGGGACTTCGAGCAGCGGCAGGCGGAAACGCGGCAGGCGATCGAAGCCCTGAAGGCTGCCGTCGCAGTTGCCGGGGTGCCAGCCGAGGTCAAGAGCAAAGTCGCGGCCATCGCTGGCGTCGAAGAGCGCTACCGTCCGGTCGCCGACACCATCGTTCAACTTCTCAAGGACGGCAAGCACGACGAAGCACTGTCACAGATCGAGCGAGTCTGCTCGCCCACCCTGCGCGAGCTCACGGCAGCCATAACGGAATACATGACGGTGACGGAGCAGCGCACGAAGGAATATGTCAAGGACACTGAATCCACAACGCATTGGCAGAGGTCTGTCCTGCTGGGGGCTGCCATTGCTGCAGCACTGCTGGCTGGCATACTGGGAACTCTGCTGCGCAGAAACATCCGCGCCACCCTTGGCGCTGAACCCGAGGAACTGAAGGCCAGCTTGGGTCTCATGGCTGAAGGTGACCTCTCCGAGGCCACGGCGGCTGGAAGCTCCGACCACGACAGCCTCTGCGGCGCCATGGCCCGGATGCGGCAGCGGGTGGGCTCCATCGTTCGGCAGGTGCGCGCGTCGAGCGACAGCATCGCGACTGGCTCGACTCAGATTGCAATCGGCAATGCGGATCTGAGCCAACGCACCGAAGAGCAGGCCGGTTCGCTACAGCAGACAGCCGCGACATTGGTTCAACTCAGCAGCACGGTCCGCAATAACGCCGAAGGTGCAAAGCAGGCGAATCAGTTGGCCCAAGGCGCAGCTGATGTGGCGTCCCAAGGGGGTGAAGTCGTTGGCCAGGTCGTCGCTACGTAAGCGCGCGGGCATCACACCTCGCGATGCCCATGCCGACGGCGATGCCGGTCAGTGGGTGGCGTCGGACCGCCAGCGATGCGGCAGCAATTCCTCGATCCGTCCGGCGGGCTGCGTAGGCAACCGGGTCAGTACGTCCTTGATGTAGCTGTACGGGTCCAGTCCGTTGAGCCGTGCCGACTGCAGCAAGCTCATCACCGCCGCCGCTCGCTGACCGGCGCGCAGCGATCCTGCGAAGAGCCAATTTGATCTTCCGATGGCAATCGGGCGGATCTGGTTCTCGACCCAATTGTTGTCCGCTGGCAAATCGCCATCGTCGATGAAGCGCGTCAGCGCCTTCCAGCGCTTCAAGCTGTAGTCGATGGCCTTGGCTGTGGCCGATCCTTCGGGTACCAGCTGTCGTTGCTGCTTGAGCCATTGGTGCAACGCGTCGGCCACCTTTGCCGAACGCTGCTGGCGAATTCGTCGTCGCCCATCAGGTTCGAGGTTTTGCACCTCGCGCTCGATGTCGTAGATCTCGCCGAAGAACTTCAGTGCCCGCTCGCCGACCTGGCTGGCGTGGTTGACCCACAGTTCGTGGAACTTCCTTCGGGCATGCGCGAGGCATCCAATTTCCGTCACGCCCAACTCGAAGCAGGCGTTGTAGCCGCTGAAGTCGTCGCAGACGAGCTTGCCGTGCCAGCCGTCCTTGCCGGCGTTCGTCTCCAGGCCCAGGAAGCCGCGCACGTGCTGGCCGCCGCGGCCCTCGGCGAAGTCGAAGACCACCACCTTGAGCGCGTCGTAGGGGGTGGTGCAGTAAGTCCAGATGTAGGCCCGGTGCGTCTTCTTGTTGCCCGGCTTGAGCATGGCCACCGGCGTCTCGTCGGCGTGCAGCACCTGGCTGCGAAGCATCACCGCCTTGAGGGCATCGACCAGCGGCTGCAACTGCACCCCGCACTGGCCGACCCAGCTGGCCAGCGTCGAGCGCGGGATGGCCAGACCGGCGCGGCCGAAGATGTGCTCCTGGCGATACAGCGGGAGGTGGTCTTGGTACTTGGCCACCAGCACTTGGGCCAGTAGCCCGGTGGTGGGGATGCCCTTGTCGATGATGTGCGGCGCCACCGGGGCTTGCACCAGGGTCTCGCAGTGGCCACAGACCCACTTGCCGCGGATGTGGCGCTCGACCGTGAAGACGCCGGGCACGTAGTCCAGCTTCTCGGCCACGTCTTCGCCGATGCGCTTGAGCTGGCAGCCGCAGCTGCAGGCCGTGTCGTCGGGCTCGTGCCGGTGCTCCACGCGGGGCAGCTCGGGCGGCAGCGCCGTGCGCCTGGGTTGTTGCTTGTCGCCCCTGTCTTTGCTCGGTGCCCGCTGCTCGATCTCCAGGGCCAGCGCCGCCAGGTCGGTGTCGATGGTCTCCTCGATGAGGCTCTTCTGCTCGGCGTTGAAGGCCTCGGACTTGGCCGCGAACTTCAGCCGCTTCAAGACCGCCATCTCGTGCGCGAGCTTGTCGATGGTGGCCTGCTTGAAGGCGACCTCGGCGCTCTTGCTGGCCACCTCAAGCATCAGCGCGCGAACCGCATCTCGCAGTTGGTCCGGGCTGAGCGTGTCGAGGTCGGCGATCACGGAACGTGATCTTGCCGAGTGCCGCGCATCTGCGCATCGGCACATTCAGCAATTGAATTGCGCGCTGCTTCTACAGCACGGTGATGATGCCCGCCTCGCCGATGCGCGACCAGGGCAGCCCGAGCACCAGCGCGTCGAGTTGCGCGCGTGTCAGCGTCAGGGTCGGCCCGCCTTCGCGGGGCCACACGAACTTGCCTTGGTTCAGTCGCCGTGCCGCCAGCCAGACGCCGATGCCGTCATGCACAAGCACCTTCATGCGGTTGGCGCGGCGGTTGGCGAACAGATACGCGTGGTGCGGCCGAGCGGCGCCGAAGACGTTGACGACTCGAGCCAGCGCCGACTCGGTGCCGGCACGCATGTCCAGCGGTGCCACCGCAAGCCATACCGCGTCAATCTTGATCATGAGCGCTGGTCACCGCAGCAACTCGCGAGTCCAGGCTGCGAAGTCCACCGCTGCCGATGGCGGCCAGGTGATCTTCATCGTCAGGGCGCCTCGGCGCAGTTCGACTTCGATGCCGCGGTCTGCAGCGGGCTGCGCTGGCCCAGCCTCCAGGCTTACTGGCACGAAGTCGCGCGGCGCGGACTGCAGCGCCACTGCGCCCACGCGAGCCAGCTTGCGCCAACCGTGTACGACATTGGCATTGATGCCGTGCGACATCGCCACCTTGGCCACGGACGCGTCGGGCGCATCACACTCGGCGATGACTCGCGCCTTGAAGTCCTGGCTGTAGCGCCTGCGGGTCGCAGTCTTCTCGCTTGTCATCGTGTCCACGTAAGTTGTACGTGGACAGGATCGTTATCGGTCCCCGCGCCAACTTCAAGATGGGTTGACCGCGCGCTTACGA